>NZ_JCBANH010000053.1:0-41177 GCF_059760925.1 Achromobacter sp. 1011791174 | reverse complement strand
ACCGGGCGCGCTCGCGCCGTCGGAATGCGCCTCGGCCTCGGCGCAGATCCGGATCAACAGATCGAGCACGGTCAGTTCGCTAAGACTCACCACGTCGCGCCCCTCGGATACATGGGCGACACGCTAGGCATAGGCTTTCTGGCTGGCGGCGAGCGCCATCACGGGCATCAGGCGGAATCCCTGCGCGTAGACGCTGCTCAGCTGGAGCCCGTTTTCAGGCTGCAACTGCAGCTTCACCCGCAAGCGGTAGACATGCGTGTCCAGCGTCTTGGAATCGAATTCCAGCGAGCGGCCCCAGATTGCTTTTTCCAGCACGATGCGCGGCACCAGGCGTCCGATATGCCGGAACAGGTACAGGCCCAGATCGAATTCGCGGCGCGACAGCTTCACCGGCTGGCCGCGCAACATGGCGGTCCGGCCCACGGGATCGATTTCATAGTCGCCGACCCGGATCAGATCGGCCGGCAACGCCTGATCGGGATACGCCCGGCGCAGCAGCGCGCCTACCCGGGCCGCCAGCTCGCCGGCGCGCACCGGCTTGCTCATGCAATCGTCCGCGCCGTCTTCCAACGAGGAGGTCACGCAGTTTTCCAGATCCGCCGCCTCCGCCAGCAGCAGGATGGGCTGGGCGCGCCCCGCCGCCGCGCGGACCTTGCCCACCAGCAGCGGATCCATGCCCCCCGTCGACAGGCCCGCATCCACGACAAAAAAGTCGTAGTCCTGCGCCTGCCCGGACTGCAGGAACACGCTGCCCTGTCCGTGGACGGAGCACTCGTGCCCAATCGCGTTCAACAAGATGGCCGTCACTTCAGCCTGTTCGCGCTTGCCACCCAACACTGCGATCTTCATGATTCACCTCAATGCGCCGCATGACCAACCGGCCCGTGCGCCTAATCCACAATTCGGGATAAACCCTGTACTGCCTAAAGCTGCGTTAATTGATATAAATTGAAAAATATTCAGCCGCCGCTTCGACACCCCCAACATCCAGGGCCCGGAACAAGCCCGACGCCCCTCCTGAAACCGCCTCGGACCCTCGATCACCCACTTCGAAACAAAACGACATAAAGTGACGATGCAAGGCATTCGAAGCAGATGCGTGCGTTTTCAATATCTGAATTACGCAACGGTTACTAATCTAAGCAGAGTCTCAGCGCGTAACAATCGACAATGCAGCTCCAACCTATGACCTAACGGAATACCTTTCGGGCTTTTTCCATGCGATTGCTGCTCCCTTCCATGCCCGAACTCCATGCCTTTCTCGCCGTCGCGCAGGTGGGCAGCTTCTCCGCCGCGGCACAGACCCTGTGCGTTACGCAAGGCGGCGTCAGCCGTTGTGTGCAGCGCCTTGAAAGCCGCCTCGGCATGCCCTTGTTCCTGCGCAACGGCCGTGGCGTTTCGCTGACACCGACAGGGCAACGGTTGTACGAACAGATCGAGCCCGCGATGCGCACGCTGGCGGACGCGGTCGCCAGCGTCCAGGCCCATGCATCGCCGCGCGGCGTGCTGCGCCTGCGCACCGTCTCCACGCTGTCGATGCGCTGGCTGGTGCCGCGCCTGCCCCAATTCCATGCGCGCATGCCAGGCGTGCGCGTGATCATCCAGCCCAACGTGCTGGACGACGACTTTCTCGAAAAGGACGTCGACTGCTGGCTCTACTGGCGCAAATCGGCCACCGGTCAATGGCCCCGGCATCTGCGCAGCACCTACATCATCGGCCGCGAGATCGTGCCCGTCTGCCATCCTTCGGTCCTGCCCGGCATCCATTCGCCCGCGGATCTGCTGCGCCAGCCACTGCTGTATCACGTGGAAGCGCCGGAGATGTGGCAGCAATGGTGCGAGGCCTACGGACAGCCCGCTCCCAAGATGCTGGATTCCGAGTTCAACATCATGGCCGCCGCCATTGACGCGGTGGCCAACAACTTCGGCGTCGTGCTGTCGCCGCGCTGCCTGGTGCAGATGGATGAGCAGGCAGGCCGCGTCGCGGTCCCCGCCGGCATGTCGATCTCGAGCCGCCGTGGCTACTTCCTGTGCACGCCGAAAACGCGCGACGGCGATCCGCTGATCGATGCATTCCGCAGCTGGCTGCTGGAATGCGCGGCCACCGACTTCGAACAAGACTGAAGCAAGGGTCCGCACGCGCGGGCAGGCCCGGCCATTCTCATGGCCGATAGAATTTGAATTTCAACGCGAATTGCCCGCCTACACTGACCAGGCCCTTAACCGCCGCGTGCCCGGCGCGCAGGCGTCCGTCCAGATTCCTGCAGGCGCATTGCCTGCACGCACAGGGCGCATGCCTGACGTCGTCCGACATACGCAATACGCCATGCGCCTGCAGCTTCCCCCCATGCCAGAATTGCACGCCTTCGTGTCCGTCGCGCGCTCCGGATGCATCACCGCGGCCGCGGACGGCCTGGAGATGACACAGGGCGGCGTCAGCCGCAGCATCAGGCGCCTGGAGTCACGGCTGGGCGTCATACTGTTCCTGCGCGGTGGCCGCGGCGTCACGCTGACCGAAGCCGGACGCCAGCTGTTCGATCGGGTCGAGCCGTCGCTGCGCGTGCTCAGCGACGCGATGATGGAGATCGATACGCAGGCCTCGCCGCGCAGCCGGCTCACGGTGCGATCCGTATCGACGCTGGCCACGCGCTGGCTGATCCCCAAGCTGCCGGAGTTCAACCAGCAGATTCCGAATGTGCGTGTCGTATTGCAGCCCTACGCGCCCGACGACGATTTCCTCGATACCCAAACGGATTGCTGGATCGTGCCTCGGCCGCCCAAGGGCAATCCCTGGCCGCGTCATGTCATGGCCACGTACCTGGCGGGGCAACACATCGTGCCGATCTGCCATCCCGATCTCGCGCCCCAGATCCTCAAGCCAGAAGACCTTTTGCGCCATCCGCTGCTTTATCACCTGGAGCAACCGGACGACTGGCGCATCTGGCTGGAGACGCAGAGCGGCGTGCAATCCTTCTCGGTGGATTCCGGCTTCAGCACGGTCGCAGGCATCATCGACGCGGTGGCCGACAATTTCGGCGTCGGCATCGTGCCGCGCTGCCTGCTGGACGCGGACCTGAAGACGCAGCGCGTGGCCTTGCCCTTCCCGCACCCGGTGCCCTCTCACGGCGGCTACTATTTCTGCATGCTGCGCTCGCGCGGCGACGATCCGGTCCTGGACGCGTTCTCGCAATGGCTGCAGCGCCGCGCGCAGCAGGATCTGAACGACTTCTGACTCCCGGCCCGGCAGCCGTCAGGGCCCCAACGCCAGCCCTTCCGCCAGGCTGTGTTCGTTCCTGCCCACGCTCAGGTGGCCGACGAACACATAGCCACGGCCTCGCACGCTCCTGATCGGCAATGTGACGCCCAGCATTTCGGCCCGGCGCTTCAGGCGGCTGATCACCACGTCGATCGAGCGCCCGGTGATGCTGGAGCCATCGGCGGCCGATATCGTGTCGTTGCGCCGCGCCTCCATCCCCTCATGGTGCGCGAACCATTGCAGCAGCGTGCGCTCCGACTTGCGCAGGTCTATGCGCGTGCCATCGGCGGCCGCCAGCATCCAGCCGCCGTCCGAAAGCACCCAGACGCCCTGCCTGCCGCCGTCCTCGTCGGCCCGCGCCACGGCGACCGCCTGGGCCATGTCGACACGTCGGGCATCCGCGCCACCCTTGCGCCGGATCGCCTGCAGGACCGCGGCCAGTTCTTCCGGGCCGGCCTGCGCGGACAGGCAATTGTCGGCACCCGCCATATAGGCGTGGATGCGCCGATCAATGGCGGAGAACTCGCCGACCGCCAGTACGGTCGCGTCCGGAAAGCTGCTGCGCACCTGACGCAGCAGAAGCAGGAAATTCAGTCCCACGGGCAGGATCAGGTGCGTGATCCCGCGCCCCAGGCGCCACTCGCCGGCCAGCGGCGCGGGGCCGACGTCGACATCCTGGAACGGCAGGCCCAGGCTGTTGAGCAGGAATGCCTGGCGCGTCCTGGCATCAGGCTCCTCGAAGATGACGAATATTTCGGCAGTGGCACGCATCATGGTTGGATTCATCCGATCTCGCACGGCCCGATCCAGGACGGGCCGCGGCTTGCTCAAGACAGCGTCACCACCTGGATCAGGCGAAAACCCTGCGCATACACGCTGGCCAGTTGCAGGCCGTTTTCCGGTTGCAATCTGAGCTTGACCCGCAGGCGGTAGATGTGCGTGTCCACCGTCTTGGAATCGACGCCCAGCTCCCTGCCCCAGATCGCCTTCTCCAGCGTCGAGCGACTGACCAGACGGCCGACGTTGCGGAACAGATACAAGGCCAGGTCGAACTCGCGACTCGACAGCTTGACGGGCTGCGCATTGAGATGGAGCCGGCGCGCGGCCACGTCGATGACATAGGCGCCTACCTTCAGCACGTCCGTCTGCAGCTCCTGGCTTGGATAGACACGCCGCGCCAGCGCCTGCACGCGCGCCGCGAACACGGCGATGCGCAAGGGCTTGAACATGACATCGTCGGCGCCCGCGTCGTACAGGTCCGCCAACTCGGATTCCGCCACCGCCGCCGTCAGGGCCAGGATGGGAGGCATGTTCCTGACCTGAGAACGGATGCGCGCGATCAGGTCCACGCCATCGCCGGCCATGGCGTCCCCCAGGTCCAGCACGATCAGATCCACGCCACCCGGGCTGACTCGCTCCGGCCAGGCATCGAATACGCCGACCTGGAAGCCTTGCTGTGTCAACAGGCGCGCCAGTTGGTCCGCCTGCTGCCGCTCATGTCCGACGAGCGCGACATACAGTGATGAGCCGGCCGTTCTGGCTCCGCCAGCATCCTCTGGTTTATGCCCGATGTGGGCTTCCTCGCGATCCTCGGGCAGATAGGAAGCGTGTGTCCCGGTGTGCATGCGCACATCAAGGGATTCCTGAACGGCATGGCGATTCCAATGCATATACCTTCCTGCAAATCTCGGACCTCACGGATCCCGCTTTCGTGGAACGCGCGCCGCGACCCGCGAGTCGCTTGCGGGCGGAATGCTCCGCCACGGCCCTTGTCGCTCCAACACCGCGTCGGGGTCTGCCGCCCCGTGAGCAGTGATATTTGAAACTTGTGGACACCGCGTACATGTCGAAATACTACTGACCGAAAGGGGTTGAAATTCGAACAATAGTCAAAGCAAGGAACTTTCCTTTCCACCTCGCCATAGGCGCGCACGGCGCATGCCGATCCATCTTGCAAGCATGTAGGACCAGGCTGATTCAAGCGCGCGACGCGCGATGGAAGAATGCTCTCGACTCATAAGGCGGCCACCGCGCAAGCAAACCATGATCGAGACCATCCTCGTCGTCGATGAATACGACACGCACCGCGTGGGCCTGGCAAGCGTGCTGCGCAAGGCCACTGGCGCGGACGTCATCGCCGCGCGCAACGGCAGGATCGCGCTGGACGAGATCCGCCAGCAGCGCTGGGACATCGTGGTGCTCGACCTCGACCTGCCCGACATGACCGGCCTGCAATTGATCGACGCATTGGCGCGGCACGGCGGCGCCGGCGGCATCATCCTGACCAGCGGGCATCCCGCCCGCCTGGTCCAGGCCGCGGCGGCCTACGCGCAATCGCGCGGCATCAGCGTCCTGGCCACGCTGGAAAAGCCGCTGAAGTCCGGCCGCGTGCGCGCCGTGGCCGCGACGCTGCAAGGCGAGCTGCGCATGCAGCGCGACGCCGCGCTCGTCAGCAAACCGCAAGCGGCTGTTTCAAGGCTGTCGCGCGACGACCTGCTGCTGGCGCTGGCCACCGGCCGCATCGAAGGCCACCTGCAGCCACAGCACCATGTCGACAGCGGCCGCCTGCGCGGCGCCGAGATACTGGCGCGCTGGCGCAACGACGACGGCACGCTGCTGGAGCCGGCCGTCTTCCTGCCGGCGTTCGAAGGCGCAGGCCTGATGCGACCGTTGACCGACCACATGATCGAGCAGGCGCTCGCCGCCCAGATCCGGCTGGCCTGGATACGCGACCTGAGCATCAGCATCAACATTCCCACCGGCATCGCCAGCTCCGTCGACTGGGCACAACAGCTGGCCCAGCAGGCGAGGCTGGCTGGCGCCACGCCCAGCCGCCTGGTGATCGAAATCATCGAGGACGGCGACGCCTCGGCCATCCCCGCCCTGACCGGCGCGGTGACCCAATTGCGCCTGCGCGGCTTCAATTGCGCGATCGATGACTTCGGCACGGGCAGCTCATCGCTGGACCGCCTGCTGTGGGTGCCGTTCAACGAACTGAAGATCGATCGCCACATGATCAGCCAGGCGCGCCACCATCCGCACGCGCGGCGCATCCTGTCCAGCACGATAGGCATGGCGCGCGGGCTGGGCATCGCGGTCGTGATCGAAGGCATCGAGTCCGAAGACGACCTGAAGCTCGTGACCGGCCTGGGTGGACAGATCACCCAGGGCTATCTGCACGGCAAGGCCATGACGCTGGAAGCGTTTGAAATCTATGCCGCCACGCAGCGGACCCGGCAACGCCCGCCCGCCACGCTGGCCGCCATCGCGACCTGCTGATCTCGGGCGCAGCGCGGACCACCCGTGCCCCGGCGCGGGCCCGCGGCTAGGCGCGGAGTTCGTGCGGCCGCATCTGCAAGGCAGCGCCCTAGGCGTCGGCCAGACCCGTCTCTATGCCGTAACGCAACAGCTCGATATCGCTCTGCACGCCCAGCTTGAGCATGGCGGTGCCCTTCTGCGTGCTGATGGTCTTCTTGCTGCGGTCCAGCCGCTGCGCGATCTCGTTGACCGTCAGGCCAGCCAGAAACAGCCGGACCACTTCCATCTCGCGCAAGGTCAACGCCAGCAGGCCCGCCCGGCCATAACCCGCGGCCTGCGCCAGCGCCTCGATGCGCGGCGACAGATAGCGCCCGTCGCCGCGCGCGCGCAGGATCGCCGGCAGCAGATGGCTAAGCTCGTCGACCTTGCTGACGATGCAATGCACGCCCCGGCTCAACAGCATGTGCACGACGCCAGCGTTCTCCAGCCGCGTGAGGATGACGATGCGCAGGCCCGGATAACGCTGCCTGATCACCTCCAGACAAGGCGCTGAGCCGGCGCTCAAGCCGCCCAGCATCGCGTACTCGCATACGAGTACGTCATAGGCCGCGGCTTCGAGCGCCTGCTGCATGCCACCCGCGCTGCGCGGCGCACAGCTGACGTTGATGTTGGGGGATTGGATTAACGCATGCCGCACGCCGGCACAGACCGCGGGATGATCATCCGCGACCAGGACTTTCACGCTTTGTGGACTCATGATCCGACACTACGAATAAAACGCCATCGAGGCGCCCACTTGATACGGCCGCGGAACATTTGTGCTGGCGCGGCCCTCAAGACCTTACATAGACAAGACAACTCATGGAACTTGTCCGACGTGGGGCGCAGTGTAGGAGCGCGGGCAGGGTCAAAGATTGAACTTTGACAATTGTTCAATCTTCAATTCGGATGTTCAAAAAGCGCGCACGGAAGTTCCACCGAACGGAATTCCACGCATGCTTCAATGCGAGTGTTCATCTTTGCTTGACCCTCCGCAGCGCACGTCCACGATCGGCAACGACGGCTCGAAGCGCTCGCGGTTTTCTTGACGGAAGCGACCGGCGCGCAGCCGCGTTCAAACGGACAGGGTGCGCCAGAGATACTGCTCCAGCAGCGGCTGCAGACATCGCCGCAACGCAGACGCGGCCGGATCGCGCAAGGCATCGGCGCGCCAACCCAGCTCGATGGCATAGCCCGGCATGGCG
Source organism: Achromobacter sp. 1011791174 (assembly GCF_059760925.1). NCBI lineage: Bacteria > Pseudomonadati > Pseudomonadota > Betaproteobacteria > Burkholderiales > Alcaligenaceae > Achromobacter > Achromobacter sp. 1011791174. The sequence goes on along the minus strand of NZ_JCBANH010000053.1, from coordinate 33,419 downwards.
ACGGGACACGGCAGCAGCGCCAAGCCTGCCGCCCGCGCCAGGCCGCGCGCGGCATGCTCGGGCAGCGTGGCCAGCGCCGCGCCGCCGCGCAACAGGAAGGCCAGCGCGGAAAAATGCGAGGTCGAGGCCTGCACGCGACGCTTCAGGCCCATGCCGTGCAGCACCTCGTCCACCACGCCGATGAAGCCGCCCGACGACACCAGCACATGTTCCCGGCGCACGAACTCCTCGACCGACAGCGCTTTCTGGCCACGCCGCAGGCTGGCGGGATCCAGCAGACAGGCGTAGCCGCCATGACCGACCAGCGCCTTCTGCAGGGCGGCCGCGCTAAGTCCTCCGGACGCGATCACCAGATCGGCCTCGCGCGCCATCAGCATGTCCGCCGCCATCCGGCTGTGCGCCTGGCGGAAGATCACGCGCAGGCCCGGCGCCTCGACGGCCAGCCGGTCCATGATGTCCCGTCCCAGCGCGATCTCGAAGTCATCCGACAGTCCCAGCGTGACCGAGCGGCCCGCCACGCCCGCGCGGCCCGGCCGCGCCAGCGCCAGGCTCTGGCGGCACTTGTCCAGCGCCTCGCCGATCACGGGCCGCAGTTCGCGCGCCCGCAGGCTCGGGGCCAGCCCGCGTCCGGTGCGCGTGAACAGCGGATCGCCATAGAGCGCGCGCAACCGTGCCAGCGCCGCGCTGACCGCGGACTGCGTCACGCCCAGCCGCAAGGCGGCGCGGCCCGCGCCGCCTTCGTCGTAGATCGCCTCGAACACCTTGAGCAGATTCAGATCGGGCAGATTCCAGTCCGTCGGATCCCCAGCCGCCACGCGCGGGGCCGTCGATGCGATATCAGTTTTCTTCATATCAATTATCTTCAGACAGGATTGATTGATTTTAGGCAGGGCGGGAGACTGACGAACACATCCACCCCATTCCAGGAATCGCCATGACCATCAGCACCGTCGCCGCCCTGCAAATCGGCTCGTCCCCCGAAGGCAAAACCCGCACGCTGGAACACGTGCTCGCATTCGAATCCGAGATCGCCGCCGCCGGCGCCACGCTGGTGGTCATGCCCGAGGCGCTGCTGGGCGGCTATCCCAAGGGCGAGATCTTCGGCACCCGGCTGGGCTACCGCCTGCCCGAAGGCCGCGAGGCCTATGCGCGCTATCACGACAACGCCATCGACGTGCCGGGACCGGAAACCGAGGCGCTGGCGGGCCTGTCGCGGCGCACCGGCGCCAGCCTGGTGGTGGGCGTGATCGAGCGCGGCGGCAGCACGCTGTATTGCACTGCGCTGTACTTCGATCCCTCGGCCGGCCTGGTCGCCAAGCACCGCAAGCTGATGCCCACGGGCACCGAGCGCCTGATCTGGGGCCAGGGCGATGGCTCCACCCTGCCGGTGGTCGACACGCCGGCCGGCCGCGTCGGCGGCGCCATCTGCTGGGAAAACCACATGCCGCTGCTGCGCGCCGCCATGTATGCGAAAGGCGTGCAGATCTGGTGCGCGCCCACCGTGGACGAGCGCGACATCTGGCAATGCTCGATGCGCCATATCGCCCACGAAGGCCGCTGCTTCGTGATCAGCGCCTGCCAGGTGCAGCCCTCGCCCGCCGAGCTGGGCCTGGACGTGCCGGGCTGGGACAGCCAGCGTCCGCTGATCAACGGCGGCTCGGTCATCATCGGCCCGCTGGGCGACGTGCTGGCCGGCCCGCTGCATGGCCAGACGGGCCTGCTGACTGCCCGCATCGACACCGCCGAGCTGGTCCGAGCGCGCTACGACTTCGATGTATCCGGGCACTATGCCCGGCCCGACATCTTCAGTCTGACGGTGGACGAACGGGCCCGGCCGGCCGTCCGCTACCTCTCCTGAGTCGCCCGCGCGGGCGGCATGACCCTCCCGGCGGTGATGGTATAGTCACGCCCTCTGGACGCCCCCTCGCGGACGCGTCCCGCCGCCGGCGCAGTCAGGCCGGCCGCGCCCGAGTGGTGAAATTGGTAGACACAAGGGACTTAAGACAATTTGAGCCCTCCGGGGGAAACCCCGAAGGTGTAGCCCGTCAAACTCGGCGAAGGCCCTGGACCCGTTCCGCGCTGACACCGAGCCAAGCCCGGCCCGCAAGGGGCGGGAAGGTGTAGAGAGCAGACGGCGGGCGCCTAAGGCCGCAAGGCTATGGCGAAGGCGTGCTCCAGACCACGAACGGCGCGTGACGCGCCGGCGGCGAAAGCCGAAGTGGTACGAAAATCCCTCGGCCGCAAGGCCGTACCGGTTCGATTCCGGTCTCGGGCACCACCTCCCGCCGGCACGGCGCGACCGCCGCCGTTTCTCAGTTACGACGCAGGAACTCCACCGTCCTGGCCATCGCATCGACAGTGGCATCCTGGTTGAACACGTAGCCGCGCTCCGGGTTGGACTTGTCCCAGCCGTGGGTCGTCTGTTCATAGACATGCCAGGACACCGGCCGCCCCTGCGCCTTCATGTCGTCCAGCAGGGGAAAGCAGGGTGCGATGGGCGTTTCCTTGTCGTCCCTGGCCAGCAACAGCAATACGGGGCGGTCCGTATCGGGGCGGAGCAGTTGCAGCGTGGGCGCGTTCTTGGGCACATAGGCGCAGCTGCCGTACCACCCGACCGACGCCCGGAAGCGGCGCTCGCTGCCGACCGCCTTGGCGATTTGCGGACTGGCCGCGACGCTGGCGGCGAAACTGCCCAGCGACATGCCGACCAGATAGATGCGCGCCGGATCGACCTCCTTGAGCGAGGCCAGATGCCGCATGCCGTCGAAAGCATCCTTGTACACCCGTGGCGTGCGCACCCCGCGCGGCTGGCAGAACGCCGTGTGCCGCCTGGGGCCGTAGGAATCCAGCAGCAGCACGACAAAGCCCGCCGCCACCAGCTCCCGGGCCCGCTCGCCCATATGCGGCTGCAGTCCGCCACAGGTATGCGCCAGCACCACGGCGGGAAAGGGGCCCGCGCCCTGCGGCTTGTACAGGCTGTTGCCTTTCGACCCGGCCTGGCCGGGATCGGCATAGGTCGACGCGAACTCCAGGTCTGGATAATCGGCGATCGCCTTGGCGAACGCCGCGTCCGCCTGCGCGGCCGCCGGCCCGGCCGCCAGCAGCGCCCAGGCCGCGAACGCCCAACCGCGAATTGTCCTGCCGAGCTTCCGTTGCATGTCTCCCCCTTCGCGCTGTGCGCAAGTCAAGCTACAGACGGCCTGCATCCCGGCGACGCCGGAAATGGGCGCAGCATAGCAGCGGCGGCGACGGCCGGGCATCGTCGTTTTCCTGAATCCCGACGCGTCGGCGGCGCGGCCGATGTCGCGCCATCGATAGCGCCATCGATAGCGCCATCGATAGCGCTGGCCCAGGGCGGGCCGCCGCCCCAGGCGTCGCCATCGAAAAGGCAGTATTCTTGCGCCTTCCCTTGATTTCCCCTTGCCCGAGCCCCTGCCGCCGGGCAGGGCATCCCGCCATCTTGACCCCGCCCTTCCCCCCGTTCATCGTCCTGGACGCCTGCGTCCTCATGTCCGGCATCGTCCGTCGACTGGTCCTTCGGCTGGCCGAGGCCGGCGTCTACCAGCCTGTCTGGACCGAACGCATCGGCGAGGAATGGCGACGCAACGCCTCGCGCATCTGGGAAATCCCGCCGGAAGTCATGGCGGAGCAATGGACGGACATGAACGCGCGCTTTCCGCAGGCCCTGGAGCGTGACGCCCAGGCCTACGAAGCCTCGCTGCGCTACAGCGACCCCAAGGACTTCCACGTGATCGCGGCCGGGCTGGCCAGGCGCGCGCGCTGCGGCCTGCAGCAAGTGCCCGTGGTGCAGGTGATGACCTGGAACCTGAAGGACTTCAACCGCTCGGAACTGCGCCGCCAGGGACTGGACGTCTACAACCCCGACCGCATGCTGGCCCAATGGTGGCAGGAAGATGCCGGGCGCATGCGCGCCGCCGTGGCGCGGATACCCGCGGACTACGTGGCCCTGGGCCGCGAACCCGAGGCGCTTGCCGTGACGCTGCACCGCGAGCGCCTGTACCGCCTGAAATCCCTGGTCGCGCGCGACGCTGCCAGCGCCGAGGCCACGCAAGTCTGAATGGCGTTGATGCGCCGCGTGCCGCGAGGCGCATCGCAGGCGCAAGTCCTGTGACTAGGACAAAGGGAAATCGGCCTTTGCGTCCGCGCAACGCCCAATCTCCACGAAAGCGTATCAAACGGAAACTATCCGCGGGTTTCCGTTGAATCATTTCAAAAAAGCGCGCATCGCTGCCCGGCGTCGTCGGTTGAATTCCGAACAATCGTCAAGCGATGATTTTCAACGCGTTTCCGCTGCCTAGACTTGGCTGCCATTTGGCAAATCCTTCAGTCCACGCACTCTCAGGAAACGCAGATGAAATCCCTCTCCCTCACCAAGGCCGCCGTGCTCGTCGCGCTGGCCGCATCCGCCCAGGCCGCCCTCGCCGCCGACGGCAATGTGAACTTCGTTGGCAAGATCATCGACACGCCGTGCTCGGTTTCGCCCAATAGCGCGAACCTGACCGTGCCGCTGGGCACCGTGGCCAAGTCCTCGCTGGACGGCGGCGTGGGCAAGCGCTCGACGCCCGCCAAGTTCACCATCGATCTGATGAATTGCAGCCCCGCCACTGGCGCCAATGCCACCGTGTCGTTCACGGGCACGGCCGACGCCAGCGGCAACAAGCTGCGCGTCGGTGTAGGTGAAGTGACCGGCACCTTCGCCACCGGCGTCTCCATCGAAATCGCTGACTCGGCGGGCACGCCGATCAACCTGGGTGCGTCGTCGGCCGCCTATCCGCTGGTGGCGGGCAACAACTCGCTGCGCTTCCAGGCCTCGTATATCTCCACAGCTGCCGCGGTCACGGTCGGCACGGGTAACGCGGTCGCGCAATTCACGGTCGCCTATCCCTAAGCCGCGCTTGAGCCTGGCTCTTCCCTGCGGCTCCCTCCCTCGCGCGGACGGAGCCGCAGGCGACGATCCTGCGCGCTGCCCATTCGTGCATGTTCGCCGGCGCCGCGCTGGCGCCCCGGACTTATCGTGCTTCAGAGAACCGCAATGTCCTTCATCACCACCACGCGAGCCGTCACCCGCGCCCTGACGGTTGCCAGCCTGTGCGCCGCGATAGCCGCGCCCGCGCATGCCGCGGTCCTGCTGGGCGGTACCCGCGTGATCCTGAACGAAAAAGACCGGGAAGCGTCGATCTCGATGAAAAACGAGGGCAAGGCGCCCTACGTGGTGCAGGCCTGGCTGGACGCCGGCGAAGGCAAGAACCAGACCCCCTTCCTGCTCACGCCGCCCCTGTCGCGGCTGGATCCAGGCATGGAGAACCTGCTGCGCATCATGCGCGTGTCGTCCAGCGACCTGCCGGCCGACCGCGAATCGGTCTTCTGGCTCAACGTCAAGGAAATCCCCGAAAAGGCCGAGGGCGAGAACGTGCTGCAGATCGCCGTGCGCACGCGCATCAAGCTGTACTACCGTCCGGCGGCGCTGCGCGGCGGCGACGCCTCGCTGGCGCGCAACAGCCTGAAGTGGGCCGTGGCGGCCGGCGCCAATGGCCAGGGCGCCGTGTTGAAAGTGGTCAATCCCACGCCTTATCACGTGACGTTCACGGGCTTCCGAATCAACAAGAATCAGCAGGAGATCCGCACGGAAATGCTGCCGCCCATGGCGGAGCAGAGCTATCCGCTGAAGGCGATCAAGACGCCCCAGGCGATCACGGTGACCTACACCACGATCAACGACTACGGCGGAGAAACCCCCGTGGAAATGGTGAACGTGCCCGCGGCCAGCGAGCCCGTGCCGCTCAAGCCTGAACCCGTGCCCGACAGCGCGGGGAAACCCTGATACATCGAGGGTACGCCGTGACTTCCGCTCCATGCTCCGCGCCGATTCGCAACTACGCCTTGCTGGCGCTCGCCCTGGCGCTGGCGCCGCAGGCTGGCAGGACCGCGCAGCCGGCGGCCAGCATCTTCAACGAAGGCTTCCTGGGCATCGGCGGCGATCAGCCCAACGCGGACCTGTCCGTATTCAAGTTCGGCAACCAGGTGCTGCCCGGCTCATACATGGTCGACGTGGTGCGCGACGGCAATGCGCTGGGCCAGTCCCAGCTGCGCTTCGAGGAAGCGCCGGGCAAGCGCGACGCGCAACCCTGCCTGACCCGGAGCATGCTGGAATCGTGGGGCGTGAACGCGGCCGCCATCGGCGGCCTGGCGACGCTGCCGCCGGAAACCTGCGTGGATCTGGCGACCAGCCTGCCCGATGCCTCGTATACGTATGACGCGGGCCGCCAGCAACTGTCGCTGAGCATTCCGCAGGCGGCGCTCAAGCGCACGGCGCGCGGCGCGATCGACCCATCCAAATGGGACCGGGGCATCAATGCCGCCATGCTGGATTACCAATTCAACCTGACGCAGTACGACGGCACGCGTCCGAGCGCCGGTCCGGGCCCGACCATCAACGGCCCCTATGGTCCGCAGCCGGACAGGGCCGCCAGGAACAACGCCGTGTTCGCCGGCCTGCGCGGCGGCTTCAATCTTGGCGATTGGCGCTTCCGCAACTACTCGACCTACAACCGCGACCAGTATGGCCAGGGCCGCTGGCAGGCGGTGCAGACCTATGCGCAGCGCGATCTGCGCTCGATCCGGGGCCAATTGCTGCTGGGCGACGGCAGCACGCCGGGCGAGCTGTTCGACAGCGTGCAGTTCCGGGGCGTGCAGATCGCCTCGGACGATTCCATGCTGCCCGACAGCCTGAACGGCTATGCGCCGACCATACGCGGCGTGGCCCAGACCAATGCGCGCGTCACCGTGCGCCAGAACGGCTACATCATCTACAGCACCTATGTGCCGCCCGGCCCCTTCGCGCTGGACGACCTGTATCCCACCTCGGCCGGCGGCGACCTGGACGTGACCGTCACCGAGGCCGATGGCCGCGAGACGCATTTCGTGCAGGCCTATGCCGCCGTGCCCACGCTGCTGCGCGACGGCGCCTGGCGCTACAGCGCCACGGTCGGGCAGTATCGCAACGGCTACGTCTACAACCAGGGCGACATCCGCCGGCCCTACTTCCTGCAGGCCACGGCGGCCCGCGGCATGCCGATGGATTTCACGCTCTATGGCGGCACGACGCTGGCGCAGAATTACCAATCGCTGCTGGCGGGCGCGGGCAAGAACATGCGCAGCCTGGGCGCGGTGTCGCTGGACCTGACCCAGGCCCGCACGCAGCAGGACCAGGGCGGCACGCTGTCCGGCCAGTCGCTGCGCTTCCTGTACGCCAAATCGCTGGAACAGACCGGCACCAACTTCCGCATGGCCGGCTACCGCTATTCGACCAGCGGCTATCGCACGTTCCCTGAATCGGTGCAGATGCGCTATGCGCAGGAATACGGCCTGCCCTTCGCCAATCGTCGCAACGAGATCCGCCTCGACGTCTCGCAGCCGCTGGGAAACTGGGGATCCGTGTACGTGTCGGCGCGCCAGCAAAGCTATTGGAACAGCTCGCACACGGACAAGCTCGTCCAGCTCGGCTATTCCGGCAGCTATGGCCAGGTCAACTACAACCTGTTCTACAACCAGTATTCGAACCAATACGGCCCATCGAACCGGCAGGTCATGCTGACGCTGTCGATCCCGCTGGGCAAGACCGGCGCGACGGCCATGTACTCGGCCTCGCACGACAGCAACGGCCGCGTGGCCCAGCAGGCCAGCCTGTTCGGCAGCGCGATGGACGACTACCGCCTGACCTACGGCATCACCGCGAACCAGTCGAACCAGGACAGCAGCAGCGGCAGCGCCAACCTCAATTACAAGGGCCGCTACGGCAATGTGACGCTGGGCCGCAGCCAGGGCTCGGGCTACGGCCAGACCAACCTGGGGTTGGCCGGGGGCATCGTCGCCCACGGCGACGGCGTGACCCTGTCCCAGCCGTTGGGAGAAACCATCGCGCTGGTGCGCGCGCCCAAGGCCTCGGGCGTGGGCGTCGAGTCCCAGGCCGGCGTCAGCACGGACAGCGCGGGCAATGCGGTGGTTCCGAACGTCACCCCATACCGCAGCAACCGGTTGGCGCTGGTCACCCAGGACCTGGACGACTCGGTGGATGTGAAATACGCGGCCCGCGACGTGGTGCCCACGCGCGGTGCGGTGGTGCTGGCGCCGTTCGAGACGTCCGTGGGCTACCGCCTGATGCTGACGCTCAAGGGGCGTGACGGACGAGCGCTGCCCTTCGGCTCGCGCATCGAGAACGAAGCGGGCCAGGAAGTCGGCATCGTCGGCCCGGAGGGCCAGGCCTATGTGAGCGGCGCGCCCGAGGCCGGCACGCTGAAGGTGATCTGGGGCCAGGACGCGGCCGCGCAATGCGAGGTCAAGTACGCGCTGCCCCGCGAGGAAAAACCCTCGCCGATCCGCCAGTACGAAGGCAGCTGCTCATGATGCCGCGCGTCCATCCCTGCATGCCGGAATGCTTGCGCCTTGCGGCCGCGCCCACGTCGCCCTGCTCTGGCCAGGTTCTCGTGGCTGAAAACGGAGTTTTCGAATGAAATGGCTACACACGCTCTTGCTGCGCGGTCTGTTGATCGCGGCGAGCCTGCTCTGCGCCGGGCAGGCCTGGGCCGTCTGCTCCTACTCGCCGCGCATGAATCTCGGCGACATCGTCATCAATCCCGGCCTGGTGCGGGTCGCCCAGGCCGCCGCCATCGGCGCCACCGTGGGAAGCCAGACCGTCACAATCCCCAACACCGGCGGTCTGATCTGGATCGGCCAATGCGCGGCCAACGGCTACGGCGGTTTCTACATCGCCCTGGATGTCAACCAGGGAACGGCCGTGGCGGGACTGAACAGAGTCTACAGCACCAACATCCAGGGCATCGGGTTTCGAATCAGCACGCTGGGCAGCAACGCGAATATCTGGCCGAGCGCCACCAGCGTCTTCTACTCCGCCGCAGTCGCCGTGTATATAGGCTGGAGCCAGATTCAGTTCGAACTGGTGAAGACCGCCCCCATCGTCGGCAACGGCCAGCTGACGCCAGGGGAATACGGCCGGGTCAATGTCTCCGGCAACCCTTTCGATCAGTACTTCCGCGTCGTGGTGGCCGGCGGCAGCATCCTCACCCCCACCTGCAGCGTCGATGCCGGCTCGCAGAACATCACCGTGCCGCTCGGATCGGTCTACCGCAATGCGTTCGGAGGCGTGGGCTCCACCACGGCGCCCAGCGCTTTCTCGATCCGTCTCAACTGCAATTCGCTGCCGGCGGGGCAGGGCAACACGGTCATGATGACCATGGACGCGACCGCCGACCCGTCGGGCCAGCCCGGAACATTGCGCCTGGCCACCGCCGGGCCGGGTCCGATCGCGGGTGGCGTGGGCATACAGGTGCGCAATGCGCTCAACAACCCGGTCGTGTTCGGCCAGGCCGTCGACGTGGGGCCGTCGCAGCCGGCGGGCTATGTCGTGTCCTTCACCGCGCGCTACATCCAGACCACCGGCACGGTGACGGCGGGCCAGGCCAATGGCCTGGCGACCGTGACCCTGACGTACAAGTAAGGCCGCTCGGCCGGCCTCAGTGGTCGTGGTTGCTGGCGGCGAAGCCTGCGTTGTTGAGCACCTCGATCACTTCCTGGATGTGATCGTGGCCCCGGGTCTGCAGCACGAAGTCCACTTCCACGTTGCGCACCGGCAGCGAGGTGAAGGCGCGCTGGTGGTGGACCTCGGTGATATTGGCCTGGGCGTCGGCGATGAGCTTGGTGGCATGCGCCAGCGCGCCCGGCAGGTCGCGCAGGTCGACGCGGATGCGCGCCAGCCGGCCGGCGCGCACCATGCCGCGCTCGATCAGCTCGCCCAGCATCAGCGGGTCGATGTTGCCGCCGGTGAGCACCAGGCCGATGCGCTTGCCCCTGTAGCGATCGCTGCCCTCTTCCTGGGCGCGCAGCAGCGCGGCCAGGCCGGCCGCGCCGGCGCCTTCGACCACGGACTTCTCGATCTCCAGCAGCACCACGATGGCGTGCTCGATATCGCTCTCGCTGACCAGCTCGATGCGGTCGACCAGCCGGCCGGCAACCTCGCGCGTGATATCGCCGGGCGATTTCACGGCGATGCCTTCGGCGATGGTGTACGGCCCCTGCGACATGGTCACGCCCTTGAGCGCGGCGTACATGGACGGGAAGCGCTCGGTCTGCACGCCCACGATCTCGATGCCGGGCTTGAGCGCCTTGGCCGCGGTGGCGATGCCCGATATCAGGCCGCCGCCGCCGATGGCCACGACCAGCGTGTCCAGCTGCGGCTGGTCTTCCAGCATCTCCAGGCCCACCGTGCCCTGCCCCGCGATGACGGCCTCGTCGTCGTAGGGGTGGATCATGATCAGCCCGCGCTCCTGCGCCAGCTCGTAGCCGCGCGCCTTGGCATCGTCGAAGGTGTCGCCGGCCAGCACCACCTCGGCGCCGAAGCGGCGCGTGTTGGCGACCTTTACGGTGGGCGTGAAGCGCGGCATGACGATCACCGCCGGCACGCCCATGCGCTGCGCATGGTAGGCCACGCCCTGCGCGTGGTTGCCGGCGGACACGGCGATCACGCCCTTGGCGCGCTCGGCCTCGGACAGCGTCAGCATGCGGTTGAGCGCGCCGCGCTCCTTGAAGCTGGCGGTGAACTGCAGGTTCTCGAATTTCAGCCAGATCTCGGCCCCGAAGATGTCGGACAGCGTGCGCGACAGCGTGAACGGGGTCTTGAGCACCTGGCCGCGCAGGTTCTCGCGGGCGGTCTGGATGGAGGCGATGTCAATCACGGTGAACGGTCCTGTGGGTGCCTGCGCGGCGGTTGTCCTGTGGAACGCGGACGGCATCGAGAGGACTGCGCGCCGCGCCCTACCGCACCGGCAGGAAATTGAACAGCAGCAAGCCCTGCGCGTAGTTGATCCCGATGCGCCTGGAGTTTTCGCCCAGCAGGTTGGCGATCAGGTCCAGCCGGCCGATGATGGCGCCGAACTCGCGCTCGAAGCTGAGGTTGGTGGCGTTCTGCGACATCTCGTTGGCCAGCAGCAAGGGCTCGCCCTGGCTGTTATGGCGCGACGCCAGCAGCCAGGCGGCGGCCTCGACGTTCCGAGCGGCATTGTAGACCCGCTGGCCGTCCAGCGCGTCGGACACGTACAGCCGGGTCTTGCCGTTGTGGGCGGCGATGATGGTGTCGGCCAGGCCGTAGATGAAGGCGGCGACACGGTCGCCCGAATAGTTGGGGTCCAGCGAGACGGCCAGGATCTGGATGTCGCGCAGGCCGGACAGGCCGGGCGGCGGGCGGCGCTCCTCGATGGCGCGCTTGACCCGCGCCACGGCGGCGGGCTGGTCGGCGGCGTCGGTCTTGCGCCATTCGCGGGGATTGCGGCGGTAGAGCTTGTCCAGCAGGACGTAGAGGCTGGCGAGGTTGTCGCGGACCTCGAGCGTGACCGTGCGGTTGAAATCGGTCTGGCCGAACTGGTCCGCCGACATGCTTTCGCTGCGGGGCCCCTTGCCGTCAGGCGGCGGACTGCCGGCGCAGCCGGCCAACAGCGCGGAAAACGCCACCGACATCAGCGCCGCGATGCTGGCGGCCCTCAGCCGTTCCGTCATGCCCAGACCATCCGTTTCCCCCCGAATCCCGCGTCCGGACGCCTGGCTCGCAACGCGCCGCGTCCTGTCCTGTGCGCTGAACTTTACCGTAAGAAGCGCGAGGATGGGAACCGTAGCGATCGCCTCCGAGCCAGGGACGGGGCATCAGAAGCGATGGGTGATGCCCATCGTCATCAGCGTCTGCCGACTGGAGTCCGAACTCATGCCCACCCCCGCGATTTCGGCTTGCGCGGCGCGCCCGATCACGGCGCCGGCGGCGCCGCGCAGCGGCGCGATGCCATCGCCCGCCGCCTTCTGGAAGATAAACACGCCATACAACTCGGTTCTTTTCGACAGCGAGTAGCTGGCGCCAAGGTTGATCTGATGGAACTTGGGCCGCAGGCCTTGATAGTCCGCCTTGCCGATGTTGTAGATGTAGGCCGCGCCGACCGACAGCGCGGAATTCAGCCGATAACTCGTCATCAACTCGTAGCTGTCCATCGTGAAGTCGCCGCCGCTGCCAGCTCCGGGAAAGCCATTCACCACGAAATAGCGGCTGTTGCGCAGCAGGGTGTGGGCATAGGTGAATCCGATGGTCGCCGCCCCCACCGTGTAGGACGCTCCCGCCCCGATCACCTTCATCGCATCGGCATCCTGCAGGCCGACATACTGCCCCAGGGAGCCGACGTAGTTGCCGTTGGACTCATACACGCCGCCCGTACCGTTGGCGCGCGTCGCCGGCGGATGAATATCCAGGTAGCCGATCGCCATGGATAGCGGTCCGCTCGTATAGGCCGTTGCCAGCGCCCAGGAGCGATTGGCCGCGTAGTTGCCGAACTGCCCGCCGAAGCTGTACATGCCATGCATGCGCAGGCCGCCGAACTCCGGACTCACGTACTTGACGGCGTCATTGATGCGGATGGATTGATTCAGATTGTTCAGATCGCCGAAATGCGATCCATAGCCCGTCGCGAAATTGTTGCTCGACGGGAACATGCCGACCGTATCCGACAACGAGTCGTACTGCCGCCCCAGCGTCAGCGTGCCATAGCGCTGATTGGCAAGGCCGACATAGGCCTGCCGGCCGAACATCAGGCCACCCTGGCCGGACTTGCCATTCTGGAGATTGAAACCGCTTTCCAGCACGAACAGACTGGACAGGCCATCGCCCAGACTTTCCCTGCCCCGCAGCCCCCAGCGGTTGCAGCCCTGCGGACCGCAGCCGTCGGTCCGGACCGAACTGCCGCCCGCGCCATTGCTGATGTATGTCATTCCTGAATTCACCATCCCGTAAAGCTGGACGTTGTTTTCGTCGGCGACAGCCTGCCTGGCACAGACGAGGAACAGCAGGAACAAGCCAATGTTCTTCATGGAAAATTCTCGAGCACAAATCATGGAAATCTCTCTAGCACTAGGTTTTCAGGGACGCAGCCGCCCCCACCAGGCAATGGCTGCCCGGACAACAGGAGCAACGGCGTATTCATGCTTCGGGAGGCGAACGCATCCCGAGGGCTTTACCGGGTCAGGTTGTTTGATTTCCGGCGCGGACTCGGGGCGACGTTGAATGAATGCCGACGGCCACCGCGGACGGTCGCGGCATCGGCGTCAGGAGACTCACGGCTATCAGGACCAGCGCATTGATGGCCATGGCGATCAATCCCGGCTCCCATTCGGGCACGGCGCGGGACCAATAGCTGGACGCGAACGGCGCCAGCAAGGCGACGAAACCCGCCACCAGCCCGGCCAGCACGCCGTATGCCGTCGCGCGCCGCCACAGGAATCCCAAGAACACCGGCGGCGCCAGCATGCCGATCGCCGCGTAGGCATTGAGCAGGATGCGCACCAGGGAGCTGCCGTCGGATATGGACAGGAACGCCGCCAGCGCGGCAAAGCACACCAGCGCCGCGCGCGACAGGCGCAGGGAAGCCGCTTCCGACAGGGCCCCGCAGATCGGCTGCGCGATATTGCGCGTGAAGATCGTGCCGGCCGACAGCAGCAACAGGGAGCCGGGCACCAGCGCCAACAGGAACCCCGTTCCGGCCACCAAGCCGATCACCCACGCTGGATAGGACGTGGCGACGAATTGCAGCAGCGCCGCGTTGAGATTGTTGTCGGGCGGCTGCACGCCCGCGAGCAGCGCGGCAAAGCCCAGCAGGATGATGAAGAAATACGCCAGCGAGTACAGCGGCTGCCACACGGCGTTGCGCCTGATGGCGGTGGCGCTTTGCGCCGAATAGCACATCTGGAACAGGTGCGGAAACACCCAATTGCCCAATGCGATGTTCACGGCGGAAGTCATGAGCCAGACGGACGTGGTCGGCGAGGCGGGATCCTTGCCCGGAAAGGCGCCGATGCCCGGGTAGGCCTGATCGGCCATGTGGAAGATGTCCAGCAGGGACGCCGCGCCGACCTTGCCCGCCACGGTGGCGCTGAGCACGACCACGACCACGATCATCAGCACATCTTTGACGCCGGCGGCGAAGGCCGCCGAACGCAGGCCGGCGATGAAGACGAAGGCGATCATGAGCGCCGCGGCGATGAGCGTGGCGGCGACCGTGGACAGGTCCGAGCCCAGCGTGAGGCGAACGATGAGCCCCAGGCTGATGAGCTGGATCTGCACGTAGATCACCAGCGAGGCAATGCCGATCACGCCCGTCAGCACACCCAGCCAGGGCGCCTCGTAGCGCGCGGCGAAGTAGTCCGCCTGCGTCACGAAGCCTTCCTTGCGGCCCGCGCGCCAGATCCTGGGCATGAGCCAGTAACCGACCGCGTAGCTCAACGACACCGAACAGAAAGCCAGATAGGCAGGCGCGCCAAGCGCCCAGGCATAGCCTGAGATGCCGAGCACCGCGAAGGTCGTGTATACCTCGCCCGCGTTCATGAACCAGAAGATCAGCGTGCCCAGGCTGCGTCCGCCCACGGCCCATTCAGTCAGCGTGTTCTCGCCGCGCGCGCGCCGGCCGTAGCCCAGCGCCCCCGCGAGCGTCGCCAACAGGATGGCGCAAACAATGGCGAGCGTCATGAGTGTCCCCTTTCCTGCCCCGCCGTCGCGGCGAGAAGGCCTGCCTCCTCATCCCCGAGTCCGGCGCGCTGGTCGAGATGGAACACCAGCCCGATCACCAGGCTCGCGTACACGATGCCGGCCATTTGCCAGGCCATGGGAAAGGGCAGGCCCAGGGGCTGGTACCCGATGTCGTTCACCAGGGGCGCCAACGCCGCCTGCCAGATGAAGGGCGTCAACAGCAGCCAGCGATACCAATGGCGCGGAGCATGGCCGGCCGTGGAGGTCGAATTTGTCATGAAGGTCTCACGTAAAGTGAAGCTATACAAACGTCGCGATCTTTGTGCAGTCAAACTGCACGAAAAGTCTAATCTGAGAACACCAAACCCTGGCATAGGTGTTTTCGATAGGGTTTTACTTTCTGAAAAAGAGGGATCGACAACGTTGTACATGTAAAATTCAAGTGCACAACCCATGAAGTTTTTGTACATTAGTAGTGCACAAACATCCCATGATCCACGGAAACAAGCAGCATGATTGGTGAACGCCTGAAGGAACTTCGAACCGCGAGAAACCTGTCGCTACGCGACCTGGCGGCCCAGGCCGGGGTATCCGCCACCCTGCTCAGCCAGGTCGAACGCTCGGTCACGGACCCCAGTCTGGAAACAGTCCGCCGGCTGGCGGCCGTCTTCGGCGAATCGATCACATCGCTATTCGCCGAGCCCAACGCCCCGGCCGTCTGGATCAGCCGGCCGGGCAATCGCTCGAAGCTGACCGCGCCGGCCGGGCGGGTCAGCTATGAGCGACTCACCGCGGGCCAGAGCGACCTGGAAGTGCTGCGGGCCGTCCTGGCGCCCGGCCAGGTGTCCGCCGACGAGCCTCGCGGGCATCCGTCCACCGAGTGTGTCTACGTGATCCAGGGGGAATTGGTGGCGCAGATCGCGGGCGTCGACCATCTGGTCAAGAGCGGCGAGAGCATCTCCTTCGACGCGCGGCTCGCGCACCGCTACCGCAACGACTCATCCGGGACGGTGGAGATCATCCTGTCCATCACGCCGCCCAGTCCCTGAGTCCCCCCTCCCCGCGCCAGCGCCGCCAGTGCGGGACAAACGCAACCGTGTTCATCCTTTACCCTGTCCTGGAGCAACGCCGTGCAGACCAACCCCTTGGGCATACTCCGCCTCGATCACGTCTCCTGGACCGTCAGGGAACTTGAGCCCGTCGTCGCCTTCTATGAGCGCGTATTCGGCGCCACCGTGCAGTACCGGCTCGGTCCGGTTGACAGCGCGGCGCTGCCTCGCGCGCAGGACGGGCGCGACTGGACCGACGCTCATCTTGGCGTCGAAGGCGCCAGGCTCGAGCTTGCGATGCTGGCGCTGCCGGGCGGCGCCAGGATAGAGATCTTTGCCTATGACCAGCCCGCCAGCCACGCCACCCGACCCGCGCCCAGCCATCAGATCGGCAGCTATCACCTCGGCATAGAGGTGCAGGACCTGGAGGCGGCCGCGCAGATCCTGCAAGACAACGGCTGCACCCTGTTCGACCGCATCGCGTTTTCCGAAGGCCCCACGGCCGGCTCGCGATTCCAGCGCTTTCTCGACCCCTGGCAGAACATCTTCGAGCTTTCCGTCCATACCCGGCCCAATTGAAACGCGGCCATCCACGCCCGCATGCCTTCCGGAGATCCCTCTCGTGACACGCCACGCCATCAACCCTGAATCGCTATACCCCAGCCTGCCGTTCGGCTTTTCCCATGCCACCGAGCACACGGGCACGCGCAGCCTGCACCTGGCCGGGCAGGTCGCCTGGGACAAGGACCGGAATCTGGTGGGCGCCGGCGATGTCGCGGCGCAGGCCCGCCAGGCCCTGGAAAACCTGCGCCAGGTCCTAGCCGAGGCCGGCGCGACGCCGGCGGACGTGCTGCGGCTGCGCACCTATGTCGTCAACCACAGGCCCGAGCTGCTCGAACCGATCTGCGCGCAGATCAGCGCCTTCTATGGCGACGCGCTGCCGGGCGCCAACACTTTCATCGGCGTACAGGCGCTGGCCCTGCCGGAGTTCCTGATCGAAATCGAAGCCGACGCGGCGCTGAAGTGACACGGAGCGCTTGCCATGGATCGCAATGACATCGCCTGGACAGGCTACATTCCCGCCATCACGACGCCGTTCACCCGCGAGGGAAACCTGGATTGGCCCGCGCTGGCGCAGCAACTCGAGTGGTACGTGCAGGAGCGCATGCATGGCGTGATCCTGGCCGGCACCTCGGGCGAGTGGTTCAGCCTGAACGAAGCCGAGCGCGCGCAACTCTTCGCCGAGTCAGGCCGCAATATCGGCGGACGCATCACCGTCCTGGGCGGATGCAACGCCTACACCGCCGCGGAGGCCATCCGCCATGCGCGCGCCGCGCAACGCGCGGGGCTGGACGGCATCATCCTCACCCCGCCCCCTTACATCGTGCCCAGCCGCAGGGAACTGGTTCAGTTCTACCAGGACGTCTCCGACGCGACGGACATCCCCATCTGCATCTACAACTGGCCGCGCGGCTGCGTGGTGGACATGGACGTGGAGCTGCTGGAGGAACTGTCCGACATCGACCATGTCGTCGCCATCAAGAATTCCACGCCGGACTTCGGCATGTTCCTGCAAGGCGCATATCGGCTGCGCCACAAGGTCCGCTACTTCAACATGCCCACCTCGGCGCTGGGCGCCGATCTGGCGGCGTTGGGCGTCGGCGACGGCCTGATGGGCGCCGGCGGCGTGCTGGGCGCCGATCATCCGGACTTCTGGCGCCGGATCGCCGCCGGCGACAAGGCCGGCGCGGTCACGCTGGGCGAACGCGACCGGGTCATCATGAAAGCCTGGTTCAACAAGGACTTCGCCGGCAACTTCGGCAGCGCCCAGGCCATCCTCAAGACGGCGCTGCGCCTGCGCGGCGTTCCGGCCGGCCATGTGCGGCGTCCGCTGCTGGACTTGAGCGCGGCTGAAATCGAGCGGGTGCGCGCCACGCTCGAAGGTCTCGGCATCGAGACCACGCCCCTGGACCCCGCCTGATGGATACGTCCCGGCCCGACGCCGGCGCGCACGCATCGCCCGCTGTCCTGGTCCTCGGCGGCGGCCTGCTCGGCTGCGCCATCAGCTATTACCTGGCGCGCGCCGGCGTGGACGTGATGCTGGTCGAAAAGCGCCAGCTCAACAGCCAGGCCTCGGGACGCAATGCCGGCAGCCTGCACTTCCAGCTTGAGTACCGCATGATCGAGCATGGGCTGGACAGCGCGCGCAAGGCGGCCGAAGCCCTGCCGCTGCATCTGCATGCCCAGCATGCATGGAGCGATCTGGCGACCGAGCTGCAGGAAGATCTTGGCGTGATCCAGCACGGCGGCCTGATGGTCGCCGAGACGGCCGAACAAGTGACGCTCCTGGAGCAGAAGAGCGCGCTGGAACGCGAAGCGGGCCTGGAAGTCGAGATGCTGGACCGCGACGCGTTGCGGACCCTGGCGCCTTACCTGGGCCCGTCCATCCTGGCCGCCGCGTTCTGTCCCGGGGAAGGCAAGGCCGATCCCAGGCGCTGCACGCTGGCATTCGCCAGGGCCGCGACGCGACGCGGCGCCCGCATCCGCAGCGGCGTCCGCGTGCAATCCCTGCGGCGCAACGGCCACGGATGGCGCGTCGGCATCGACGACGGCGCATCGATCCAGGCCGGCGCCGTCGTGCTGGCCGCGGGCATCTGGTCCGGCCGTATCGCGCAGATGGCCGGCGTGACGCTTCCCGTCAGCGCGGTGGGGCTGACGATGGCGGCGACCGCAAGAACCGCGCCCTTCATCAAGCATCTGGTTCAACACGCGGGACGCCGACTGTCGATGAAGCAAACCCAGGAAGGCAACGTGCTCATCGGCGGCGGCTGGCCAGCGGCGCTCGCTCAGACCGACGGCGTCATCGACCTGGAGAGTCAGCCCGAATTGCTGCTGCCGTCCCTGGCGGGCAGCATGAACGCCGCCGCGGCGGTCGCGCCCGACGTCGGCAAGCTGCAGGTCCTGCGGGCCTGGACGGGCGCCACCGCGCTGGTGGCCGACCAATTGCCCTTGATCGGCGCGGTCCCCAAAGCGGCCGGGCTATTCATCGCCACCGGCGGATCGGCCTTCACGCTCGGTCCCACCTACGCTCAAATCCTGGCCGACGACATCCTCAACCACCCCAGGATGTTCGATACCACGCCCTATGACCCCGGAAGATTCGGGAGCCTGACCTTTGCCTAACGCCACGATTCGACTGCGGGATGGAGTCTCCAGGCCCGCTCCGATCACCATCCATATCAATGACGCACCGTCACAGGCCTACCCTGGAGAAACGGTCGCCACCGCGCTGCTGGCGGCCGGCGTCTCGGTTTTCCGTCGCTCTCACGGCCAGGCCGCCCATGCGCCGGTCTGCAACATGGGAGTCTGTTTCGAATGCCTGGTCACGATCGACGGACGGCAGGCCATACGCGGCTGCATGACGCAAGTGAAGGAAGGCATGCGCATAGAGGTACCCACCCATGAGGCCTGAAGCACTCGCCAGCGCGCCGGGCCGGCAAAGCGCGGGCTTTGACCTCATCATCATCGGCGCGGGCCCGGCCGGCGTATCGGCGGCGCTGACCGCCGCCGAACAAGGCCTGCGCGTGGTGGTCATCGATGAACAGCACGACCTCGGCGGCCAGATATTCAGACAGCCCCCGGCCGCGTTCCAAGGCCCGCCAAACAGCGCTTTTGAAAGCAATCCCTTCGGCAAGCCGATGCTCGACGCCGCCCGCCGGTCGAGCCAGGTGCAGTGGCGGTTCGGCACGACGGCCTGGGGAGTGTTTCGCACGACGGCGCATCCCGGCGTCCGGGTCGCCATCAGCCGCGACGACGGCGCCGCCTTGATCGACGGCGCCGCCCTGCTCATCGCCACCGGCGCCTATGACCTGCCGGTCGCCTTCCCGGGCTGGACGCTGCCGGGCGTGATGTCAGCCGGCGGCGTCCAAACCTTGATGAAGAGTCAGTTCCTGCGTCCCGGCCAGCGCTTCGTCCTGGCCGGCTCTCATCCCTTGCTGCTGCTGGTGGCCGATCTGCTGCTCAAGTCCGGCGCGCAGGTGGCCGAAGTCGCCTTCGCCCGCCCGGCGCCAGGACTCGCCGACATGCTGTCGCACTGGCGCGCCCTGCCCGGACATTTCGCGCCGCTGAAAGAGGCCGCCCGCGCGCTGCTGAACCTGCGGCGCCAGCGCGTGCCGATACGCTTCGGCACGCTGATCACGCGCGCCGAGGGAGAGCAACAGGTGCAGCGCGTCACGCTGAGCCGCGTCACGCCAATGTGGGAACCCGTGGCGGGCAGCGAAAGATCGCTCGAGGCCGACACGCTGGTTGTCGGCTATGGCTTGCTGGCCTCCTCCGAGCTGGCCCGCCAGGCCGGTTGCGCCATGCAATGGAAGCCGGCCGAAGGCGGCTGGACCGTCGTGCATGATGAGCAGATGCGCACGAGCCAATCGCGCATTTTCGTGGCCGGCGAACCCGCCGGCGTCGGCGGCGCCGAACTGGCCGCGATCGAAGGCCGCATCGCCGCCTTGCAGGCCACGCTGGACCTGCGCGGCCCAGGCTCCGCTTCTCTGACTTCGCGCTTGCGCCAGGCACAGCGCGCCAGGCAACGCGCGCTGCATTTCAGCCACGCCGTGCAGCGGTTCTTCGAACCTCGCCTGGACGCGCTGGCCCGATTGGCGACGCCGGATACGACCCTCTGCCGCTGCGAGGAAGTCACGGCCGGCGCCATACACGCATTCCTGGCCGACAATCCGCACGCCTGCGACGTCAACAGCGTCAAGCTGGCCTGCCGCAGCGGAATGGGGTATTGCCAGGGGCGCTATTGCCAGCATGGCGTGGCGCAGCTGCTGGCGCAGACGCGCGGCAAGGACGTGGCGGAGCTGGGCGCATTCACGGCGCGGGCGCCCGTCAAGCCGGTAACGGTGGCGGCGCTGCGACAGCTGGACCCGTCAACGGACGAAACCCAATAAAAAACCCGGATCCGGTGTAATACCGGATCCGGGTTTTCGGCCCCGCGCCTCTGACGACTCAAGGATCTGATGTCGGTTCAGCGCGGCGCCATGCTCCAGCGTATGCGCAAGCCTTATTCGGGCTGCGCCTCGGCTTGCGGAGCGGCTTCGGCAGCGGCCTGCTGCTGCTCGATGCCACCGATGGCCTTGATGGACAGGCGCAGGCGGCCCTTGTCGTCGGCCTCGATGACCTTGACGCGGACTTGCTGGCCGACCTTCAGCACATCGTTGATGTTGGCGATGCGGTAGTTGGCGATCTCCGAGATGTGCAGCAGGCCGTCGCGGCCCGGCAGCACCTGGACGATGGCGCCGAAGTCCAGCAGGCGCAGCACGGCGCCTTCATAGACCTGGCCCACTTCCACGTCGGCGGTCAGCTCGACGATGCGGCGCTGGGCTTCCTTGGCCTGCGCTTCGTCGACGCTGGCGATCACGATCGTGCCGTCGTCGGAGATGTCGATCTGCGTGCCGGTCTCTTCGGTCAGCGCGCGGATGGTGGCGCCGCCCTTGCCGATCACGTCGCGGATCTTCTCGGGGTTGATCTTGATGGTCAGCATGCGCGGAGCGAAAGCCGACAGCTCGCCGCGCGAACCGTCCAGCGCTTCCTTCATCTTGCCCAGGATGTGCAGGCGGCCTTCGCGGGCCTGGGCCAGCGCCACCTGCATGATTTCCTTGGTGATGCCCTGGATCTTGATGTCCATCTGCAGGGCCGTGACGCCGTTCTCGGTGCCCGCGACCTTGAAGTCCATGTCGCCCAGATGATCTTCATCGCCCAGGATGTCGGTCAGCACGGCGAACTTGCCGCCGTCCAGGATCAGGCCCATCGCCACGCCGGCGACGTGGTCCTTGACCGGCACGCCGGCGTCCATCATGGCCAGCGAACCGCCGCAGACCGAAGCCATCGACGAGGAGCCGTTGGACTCGGTGATTTCCGAGACGAGGCGGATGGTGTACTGGAAGTCTTCCGGGGCCGGCAGCAGCGGGATCAGCGCGCGCTTGGCCAGGCGACCGTGGCCGATTTCGCGGCGCTTGGGCACGCCGATGCGACCGGTTTCGCCGGTGGCGAACGGAGGCATGTTGTAGTGCATCATGAAGCGGTCGCGGTACTCGCCCATGAGCGCGTCGATGATCTGCTCGTCCTGCTTGGTGCCCAGCGTGGCCACGACCAGCGCCTGGGTTTCGCCGCGGGTGAACAGGGCGCTGCCGTGAGCGCGCGGCAGCACGCCCAGGCGCACGCTGATCGGGCGCACGGTGCGGGTGTCGCGGCCGTCGATGCGCGGCTCGCCGTTCAGGATCTGGCCGCGCACGATGGCGGATTCCAGCGAGAACAGGATGTTGTCGACGGTGACGGCGTCAGGCGCCGGCTCGCCCTTCTCGGCGGCGGCGGCGTTCAGCGTGGCCGACACGTTGGCGTAGACTTCGCGCAGCTGCGTCGTGCGGGCCTGCTTTTCGCGGACCTGGTAGGCGGCGTTCAGGCCGGGCTGGGCGGCGGCGGTGACGGCGGCGATCAGGGCCTCGTCCTTGGCCGGAGCCTGCCAGTCCCACTCGGGCTTGCCGGCGTCCTTGACCAGGTCATGGATGGCGTTGATGACGGCCTGCATCTGCTGGTGGCCGTAGACCACGCCGCCGAGCATGACTTCCTCGGACAGCTGGTCGGCTTCCGATTCCACCATCAGCACGGCGTTCTCGGTGCCGGCGACCACCAGGTCCAGCTTGGAGGACTTCAGCTGCGAGGCGGTCGGGTTGATGGCGTACTGGCCATCGATGTAGCCCACGCGCGCGGCGCCGATCGGGCCGTTGAACGGGATGCCCGAGATGGCCAGCGCGGCCGAGGCGCCGATCATGGCGGCGATGTCGGGGTCGATTTCAGGGTTGACCGACAGCGTGTGGATGACCACCTGGACTTCGTTATAGAAGTCTTCGGGGAACAGCGGACGCAGGGGACGGTCGATCAGGCGGGAGGTCAGCGTTTCCTTTTCGGACGGCTTGCCTTCGCGCTTGAAGAAGCCGCCCGGGATGCGGCCGGCGGCGTAGGTTTTCTCGATGTAGTCGACGGTCAGCGGGAAGAAGGTCTGACCCGGCTTGGCCTTCTTGGAGGCCACGACGGTCGCCAGGACCACGGTGTCCTCGATCGACACCACGACGGCGCCGGAGGCCTGGCGAGCGATCTCGCCGGTTTCCAGGACGACCGTGTGCTGGCCGTACTGGAACGATTTAGTCACTTTATTGAACATGACGGTTATTCCTTACAAATGAAAAACCGTGGCCGCCGCGACAAGAGTCGCACCGGCCACGGTTGCGTCATGGGGAGCCAGCCCCGTCGATCACTTGCGCAGACCGAGTTTTTCGATCAGAGCGCGGTACGAATCGGGATTGCGGCCCTTGAGGTAGTCGAGCAGCTTGCGGCGGCGGCTGACCATACGCAGCAGACCACGGCGCGAGTGATGGTCCTTCATGTGTTCCTTGAAGTGACCAGTCAGTTCGTTGATACGGGCGGTGAGCAGAGCCACCTGAACTTCGGGGGAACCGGTGTCGCCTTGAGCGCGTTGGAATTGCGCAACGATATCGGCTTTCTTGATGTCAGCAACAGACATTTATGACCTCTTCGGACATGCGACAGGGCCGAGGCGCCCTGACGTGGTTGGGAAAAAAATCGCGGACCGGATTGGCGTATTCGCTTTCTCACTGCTGCCTGCAGAGGCTGGTGGAACCTGGCTCTTGGCCTGGCCCGCCGCCGCTGCCGCCGGCGCGATTCGGCATCATGCGAAACGGATGCCTGGATAAAGCCCGACGATTATAGCTGATTCGATAGAATTGCCCTACTGGCGCCCCAGGGGCGCCCTTCCGCCTTCGAGGGGAGCAAAATATGACACTTCATTACAAAACGGCCCGCATCGCCCTGGCGGCGGGCGCCCTGCTGGCCCTGTCGGCCTGCGCCAACCTGGCCCAGGTCGCGCCTGGCACGCCGCTGGCCGACGTGCAGGCCCAGTTCGGCCGGCCCAACTTCGAATGCCCGCAGGCCAACGGCGGCCGGCGTGTCATCTGGACGCAGCAGCCCATGGGCCAGTACGCCTGGGGCGCCAATGTCGGCGCCGACGGCCGGGTGGACAAGGTGCTGCCGCTGCTGACCGACCCGCACTTCAAAGTGCTGGAGACCGGAACCTGGAGTCCGGACCGGGTGCGCTGCGAATTCGGCCCGCCGGCCAGGATCGATGAAGCAGGCCTGGGCGAGAAGCGCGAAGTGGTCTGGTCCTATCGCTACAAGGAAAACAGCGTCTGGAATTCGCTGATGTACGTGTACATGGGCCGCGACGGTTCGGGCGTGACGCATTTCCATCCCGGGCCGGATCCGATGTACGACGAAGACAGGTTCATGTGGCGCTGAATGCCTCGGCCATGAAAAAACCCGCCCAACGGCGGGTTTTTCAATTGCATCCCAGCAATGATGTCACGACCCCTGCCCGCGCCGTTCCTGCTGCAAGCGACGCGCGCGGTTCCAGCGCAGCGCCCAGATGATCCAGCCCGACAGGCCGTACAGCACGAACAGGCCGAACAGCACCACCGGCGGATCGCTGGAGACGAACACGAACACGGCCACCACCAGCAGGATGCCCCAGAACGGCACGCTGCGGCCCAGGGCGAAGCTCTTGCCGCTGAAGAACGGCGCGTTCGACACCATCGAGATGCCGGCGTACATGGTCACGGTGAATGCGACCCAGGCCATCACGCTGTCATGGATGGGCAGCTTGTTGTCCACGGCCAGCCAGACGAAGCCGGCCACCAGCGCGGCGGCGGCGGGGCTGGGCAGGCCCTGGAAGTAGCGCTTGTCGACCACGGCGATATTGGTGTTGAAGCGCGCCAGCCGCAGCGCGGCCCCCGCCACGTAGACGAACGCGGCCAGCCAGCCCCAGCGGCCCAGGTCGTTCAGAATCCATTCGTACATGACCAGCGCTGGCGCCACGCCGAACGAGGTCATGTCGGACAGCGAGTCGTACTGCTCGCCGAAGGCGGACTGGGTATTGGTCAGGCGCGCCACGCGACCGTCCATGCCGTCCAGCACCATGGCCACGAAAATGGCGATGGCGGCGACCTCGAAGCGGTTGTTCATGGCCTGCACGACGGCGTAGAAGCCCGCGAACAGGGCCGCGGTGGTGAACGCGTTGGGCAGCAGGTAGATGCTGCGATGGCGGTTCTCGGAATCGCGCATGGAGAAATTGGGCATGGTCTGGAAAACTTGCGGCGGACAGATCGAAAGGTTAACCCATCTGGCCCCGCTTGCGGGCCGGACGGCCTTACGCGCCGGCGTGGCGCGGGCGTGCATCGCCCGCGGGGAAAAAGAAAAGCGGCATGCCCTCGCAGGCCAGGCCCGGCGCCCTGGCGGGCATCAGTTCTTGGACTTGTCCACCAGCTTGTTGGCGGCGATCCAGGGCATCATGGCGCGCAGCTTGCCGCCCACCTGCTCGATCTGCGATTCCGCGTTGATGCGGCGGCGCGAGGTCAGCGTCGGGGCGCCGGCGGCGTTTTCCAGGATGAAGCGCTTGGCGTACTCGCCGTTCTGGATGTCCGTCAGGCACTGGCGCATGGCGGCGCGGGTGTCGTCCGTGACGATCTTCGGGCCGGTCTCGTATTCGCCGAATTCGGCGTTGTTCGAGATCGAGTAGTTCATGTTGGCGATGCCGCCTTCGTAGATCAGGTCGACGATCAGCTTCAGCTCGTGCAGGCACTCGAAGTAGGCCATTTCGGGCGCGTAGCCGGCTTCCACCAGCGTATCGAAGCCGGCCTTGATCAGTTCGACGGTACCGCCGCACAGCACGGCCTGTTCGCCGAACAGGTCGGTTTCGGTTTCTTCGCGGAAGTTGGTCTCGATGATGCCGGCGCGGCCGCCGCCGTTGGCGCTGGCGTAGGACAGGGCCACGTCGCGCGCGGCGCCGGACTTGTCCTGGTACACGGCCACCAGGTGCGGCACGCCGCCGCCCTGCTTGTAGGTGTTGCGCACGGTGTGGCCCGGGGCCTTCGGCGCGATCATGATGACGTCGATGTCTTCGCGCGGCACGACCTGGCCGTAGTGCACGTTGAAGCCGTGGGCGAAGGCCAGCGCGGCGCCGGCCTTGATGTTGGCGTGCACTTCCTTGTTGTAGACCGAGGCGATGTTCTCGTCGGGCAGCAGCATCATGACGATGTCGGCGGACTTGACGGCGTCGGCGACTTCCTTGACGTCCAGGCCGGCGCTGGCGGCCTTGTTCCACGAGGCGCCGCCCTTGCGCAGGCCGACGACGACCTTCACGCCCGAGTCATGCAGGTTCTGCGCGTGCGCGTGGCCTTGCGAGCCGTAGCCGATGATGGCAACGGTCTTGCCTTTGACGAGGGAGAGATCGCAGTCTTTGTCGTAGAAAACTTTCATGTTGTGCTCCAGATTCCAGTATGTGGATATTCGATTGATTCAGTTGCAGGGTGCGGCCGGGAAATCCCGGCCTCAGATCTTCAAGATCCGTTCGCCGCGGCCGATGCCGGACACGCCGGTGCGCACGGTTTCCAGGATGGCGCTGCGGTCCAGGGCCTCGAGGAAGGCCTGTACCTTTTCCTGCACCCCGGTGAGTTCGATGGTGTAGGACTTGTCGGTCACGTCGATGATGCGGCCGCGGAAGATGTCGGCCATGCGCTTCATTTCCTCGCGTTCCTTGCCCACCGCCCGCACCTTGACCAGCATCAGCTCGCGCTCGATGTGCGAGCCTTCGGTCAGGTCGACCACCTTCACCACGTCCACCAGGCGGTTCAGGTGCTTGGTGATCTGCTCGATGATTTCATCCGAGCCGGTGGTGACGATAGTCATGCGCGACAGCGTGGCGTCCTCGGTCGGCGCGACGGTCAGCGTCTCGATGTTGTAGCCCCGCGCGGAGAACAGCCCCACCACGCGCGACAGCGCGCCGGGCTCGTTCTCGAGGAGGACGGAAATCACATGCTTCATGTTGGCCTCCTTACAGGTCTTCAGAGCCGAGCAGCATTTCGGTCAGCCCGCGGCCGGCCTTCACCATGGGCCACACGTTCTCGGTGCGGTCGGTGATGAAGTCCAGGAAGACCAGGCGGTCCTTGTGCTTCTTGAACGCTTCGCGCAGCGCCGGCTCGACGTCGGCCGGGCGCTCGATGCGCAGGCCCACGTGGCCATAGGCCTCGGCCACCTTGACGAAGTCGGGCAGCGAATCCATGTACGACTCGGAGTAGCGCGAGCCGTAGTCGATCTGCTGCCACTGCCGGACCATGCCCAGAAAGCGGTTGTTCAGGCAGACGATCTTGGGCGTCAGGCGGTACTGCGCGCAGGTCGACAGTTCCTGGATGTTCATCTGGATCGAGGCTTCGCCGGTGATGACGGCGATCTCCTGGCCCGGATTGGCCATCTGCACGCCCATGGCGTACGGCAGGCCCACGCCCATGGTGCCCAGGCCGCCGGAGTTGATCCAGCGACGCGGCTTGTCGAACTTGTAGTACTGCGCCGCCCACATCTGGTGCTGGCCCACATCGGAGGTGACGAAGGCGTCGCCGCCGGTCACTTCCCAGAGCTTTTCCACCACGTACTGCGGCTTGATGACTTCGTCCGAGCCCGCGTACTTCAGGCATTCCTTGCCGCGCCAGGTCTCGACCTGCTCCCACCATTTCGTGATGGAGGCCGGCTTGTGCTCGGCGGCGGCCGCCTCGTACTGAGCGCTCAGATCGGCCAGCACGTCCTTGACGTTGCCGACGATGGGCACGTCCACGCGCACGCGCTTGGAGATCGACGAGGGATCGATGTCGATATGGATGATCTTGCGGGCGTTCTGGGCGAAATGCTTGGGATTGCCGATCACGCGGTCGTCGAAGCGCGCGCCGATGGCCAGCAGCACGTCGCAGTGCTGCATCGCCATGTTGGCTTCATACGTGCCGTGCATGCCGGGCATGCCCACGAACTGGCCGCTGCTGGCGGGATAGCCGCCCAGGCCCATCAGCGTGCTGGTGCAGGGCGCGCCCAGCTGCGTCACGAGCCTGTTCAGCTCGGGCGCGGCGTTGGACAGGATCACGCCGCCGCCGGTGTAGATCATCGGACGTTCGGCGGCCAGCAGCATCTGCACGGCCTTCTTGATCTGCCCCTGGTGCCCCTTGTTGACGGGCGCGTAGGAGCGCATCGTGATCTCGCCCTTGGGCGGCGCGTACTTGCACTGCGCGACGGTGACGTCCTTGGGGATGTCGACCAGCACCGGGCCGGGACGGCCGGTGCGCGCGATGTAGAACGCGCGGCGCATGGTCTCGGCCAGATCCTTGACGTCGCGCACCAGGAAGTTGTGCTTGACGCAGGGACGCGTGATGCCGACGGTGTCGCATTCCTGGAAGGCGTCCTCGCCGATCGCCGCCGTGGGAACCTGACCGCTGATGATGACCATCGGGATCGAGTCCATGTAGGCAGTGGCGATGCCGGTGACCGCGTTGGTCACGCCGGGGCCGCTGGTCACGATGCAGACGCCGACCTTCTGCGACGAGCGCGAATACGCGTCGGCGGCATGCACGGCGGCCTGCTCATGGCGGACCAGGATATGCTGGAATTTGTCTTGCTTGAAAATCGCGTCGTAGATGTAAAGCACAGCGCCGCCGGGGTAGCCGAAAACGTGTTCCACGCCTTCTTCGGCCAGGCAGCGCACGACGATATCGGCGCCATTCAGTTCCATGTTGTCATTCCTTTCAAAACCGGCCCTGCTAACCCTGCCTGCTGCCCGCCCGGATACGGCGGCAACTGAACCCATACCGGCTGCGACAACATGATCCGGCGCTTTGCGGCTCACGGAGCCACGCCACCCGGACACCTTGCCGACCCGGCATACGTTCGACAGAACGCAGCGCGAACGCCCCTTGGGGACGCTGGAGGTCGAAATGGAAGCCTTGGCAACACACGCTTGTGGCGCGGCCAACGGCAGGTGTAACTGCTGCGGAAGATCCTGGAAGGTGGTCCAGAAAATCCGCCTCAACGCGCCGGCTTCGGATAGGCAGGCCAGCGCAAGGCAACGACTCTACCGCATTGCGTCATCCGTAGCAAATCATGCGTGGCGCGGTGTTGCGCCCAGGTATCGCGGAAGATCCGACCCCGGATTTTGCGGCGCGGGCGGGCCGCTACCGCAGGTCCACATGCTGGTCCTTTGAGGTCCATATTGTGGTCCCGCATCATTTCGGAATCCGGCTCGGACTTGTCCTGCCTCGGCCCCCAAACCCGGACCAGGAACCAAATCCGAACCGCCGCCAAAGCGACGTCAAAGCGCCATCGCGGCAACAATCTGGCGCAGTAATCCGGCCCCGAAAAGCCCGCCGCTCTCTATACTTGTCGCATCAATCAGCCCGCACGCCGCTCGCCCATGGATTTGCGCATTGCCAGCATTCGCCGCTTCCTCTACAGCCACTACTTTTTCGGAGGGGTGCGCCAGGCGATAGGCATGCTGTTGCCGGTGCTGGTGCTGGGCGGACTGTTCGGCCACTACGCCACGGGACTGGTGGCCACCTTCGGCGCGCAATGCCTGGCCATCATCGACCAGCCCGGCGGTCCGCAACGCCACCGCACCAACGAAATGCTCGGCGGCGCCTTGCTGGGCACGCTGACCGTCATCATCACCGGGCTGGCGTCCACGCACCCTGTACTGATCTGGCTGGCGGTCATCGCCCAGTGCTTCGTCTTTTCCATGTTCACCGTCTTCGGCAAGCGCGGCGGCCTGATCGGCTTCGCCGCCCTGCTGCTCATGACGCTGACCATGCATTCGCCGCTGGAGCCCGACCAGGTCCTGGCCCATGCCGCCGCGACGCTGGGCGGCGCGCTGTTCTACGTGGCGTTCAGCCTGGGCTTCTCGCGACTGTTCTGGCTGCGCGAGGAACAGCAGGCCATGTCGGTGGCGTTGTTCGCCACCGCCGACTACGTGGCCGCGCGCGCCGCCTTCTACGACGCGACCGCGGACCTGGACGACGCCTATCGCGCGCTGATCCAGAGCCAGTCCGTCATGACGGAAAAACACCAGGCGGCGCGCGACATGGTGCTGCGCGCCCTGCCGCGCGGCAAGGGCCTGGGCGACCGCCAGCGCGTGATGATCTGGAACATGTTCGTGGACATGCTGCAGCTGCTGGACACGCTGGTGGCCACGCACACCGACTACGCCGCGCTGCGGCGCGCGCTGGCCGGCAACGACTGCCTGATCTTCATGCGCGACGCGCTGGTGAAGATGTCGCTGGAACTGAACCGCATCGCGCTGGACGTGTCGCGCGGTCGCAAGGTGCAGTACCGCAGCAGCGCCAAGGCCGAGCTGCGCGCCATCGAGTACGAGATCGAGCAGCTCAAGCAACAGGGCTTCGGCGAACGCGAGCCGGAAATGCTGGCGCTGATCATCCAGGTGCTGCGCCGCCTGCGCAATTCCACCCGCATCGTCGACCGGCTGGCCGACCACACCGCCGCCTCGCCCGACGCCAAGCCCACCGATGTGCTGCGCATCAGCAAGTCGCTCACGCGCTTCATCTCGCGCCAGGAATTCCGCTTCGGCCTCTTGACCAGCAACCTGCGCCTGGATTCGCCGCACTTCCGCTACGCGCTGCGCGTGACGGCGGCGGCGGCGCTGGCGATGACGCTGGCCAGCCGCTGGCTGTCGCCGGCATTTTCAGCGCACAACTACTGGATCATGCTGACCATCGTGATCATCATGAAACCGGGCTTCGCGCTGACCCGGCAGCGCAATGGCTGGCGCCTGACCGGCACCGTCATCGGCTGCGTTTGCGCCCTGCTGCTGTTCAACCTGACCGACAGCCCCGAGATCCTGTTCGCCGTGCTGCTGGCCGCCTGCATCATGGGCAACAGCCTGGTGCAGCTGAACTACATGGCCAGCGCCATCTTCAACACGCTGTTCGTGGTGCTGGTGTTCCACTTCGTTTCTCCTGGCACGGTGTCCATGTCGGTGATCGGCGAACGCGCCATCGACACGCTGATCGGCTGCGCGCTGGCGCTGGTGTGCAGCTACATCCTGCCCTGGTGGGAGGCCCGCTATCTCAAGCCGCTGGCGGCGGCAGCCACGCGCGCCAACCGCGAGTACCTGCTGGCGGGCATGCGCTACGCCGACGCGATGCAGGCGCCGGCCGATCCCGCGCCTGACGCGGCCAGGGACGGCCAGGCCCCGGCCATCGCCGACGCCGACCTCGCCTGGCGGCTGGCGCGCAAGAACGTGCACATCGCCTTCAGCAATTTCGCCGAGGCGTTCTACCGCATGATGAGCGAACCCAAGTCGCATCAGGTCAACGTGCCCGAGCTGAACAACCTGCTGATCCAGAACCATGTGCTGGCCTCGCAGATCACGGCCGCCATCCCGACCCTGGCGGCGCTGCCGCAAACGCCCGCGCCGGTGCGCGAGGCGCTGGACGGCATGGCCCGGCTGCTGGACGAAAGCCGGATGCAAGGGCCTGCGCCGGTCCTGCCGACTCAGTTCGACACCGACGGCGAGCAGGCGGCGCTGGCGTATCCGCTCAAGCAAATGATCAAGGCCAGCCACATGATCCGCCAGGAATTGCTGGCGCTGGACGAGCCGGCGCACGCGCCGGGCGCGGCGGCGCCGGCCTGAGCGGGCGGCGCGTCCCGCCAGGATCGCGACGCCGCAAGAAAATGGCCGCCCCGAAGGCGGCCATTTTCACGACAGCAAGCCAGAGGCTCAGAGCTTGCGCCGGAACACCAGCTTGTCGTCCGACGAGGCCGACGCGTCGTAGGCGTAACCCTCCAGGTCGAAGCCCTGCAGCCCTTCGGGCTTGGCGACCTTGTGCAGGATGGCGTAGCGCGCCATCAGGCCGCGCGCCCGCTTGGCGTGGAAGCTGATGATTTTCCAGGTGCCGTTCTTCCAATCCTGGAACACGCACTGCACCACCCGCGCCTTGAGCGCCTTCAGGTCCACGGACTTGAAGTACTCCTCGGACGCCAGGTTGACGATGACCGGCGACTTCTGGCCTTCCTGGCGTTCGTTCAGGTACTGCGCGATCGAACTGCCCCAGTAGTCGTACAGCGTCTTGCCCTTCGGCGTTTCCAGGCGCGTGCCCATTTCCAGGCGATAGGGCTGCATCAGGTCCAGCGGACGCAACACGCCGTACAGGCCGCTGAGGATGGCCACGTGTTCCTGCGCCCAGTCCAGCTGCTTGGCCGACAGCGAGGACGCGTCCAGCCCCTCATACACATCGCCATTGAAGGCCAGCACCGCCTGGCGCGAATTGGCCTGGGTGAAGCTGCGCTTCCAGCTGGCGTAGCGCTGCACATTGAGCTCGGACAGCGCCGGGCTCAGGCTCATCAGCGCGGAAATGTCGTCGGCGGACTTGGTTTTGAGCACCTTGATCAGGCCGGCGGCCTGATCGACGAACAGGGGCTGGGTATGCGTCTCGACGTGCAGCGGCGAGTCGTAGTCCAGTTTCTTGGCGGGGGAAAGCAAAAACAGCATGAGCGGAGTTCCTACCTGATATCAGCGCGCGGTCCAGCCGCCGTCGACGGAAATGGTGGTGCCGGTGATCTGCGCGGCGGCGTCGGACGCCAGGAAGACGGCGGTGCCGCCCAGCTGTTCCGGCGTGACGAATTGCAGCGAGGGCTGCTTTTCGCTGAGCAGTTCGCGGGCGGCGGCTTCCTGATCCACGCCGTTCTTCTCGGCCAGCGCGGTGATCTGCTTCTCGACCAGCGGGGTGCGCACCCAGCCCGGGCAGATGGCGTTGGCCGTGATGCCCTGGCCGGCGGTTTCCAGCGCGGTGACCTTGGTGAAGCCGACCACGCCGTGCTTGGCGGCGACATAGGCCGACTTGAAGGCCGAGGCCACCAGCCCGTGGGCCGAGGCGATGTTGATGATGCGGCCGAAGCCCTGCTTCTTCATGTACGGCAGCGCGGCGGCGGTGCCGTGGAACACGGCCGACAGGTTCAGCGCGATGATGGCGTCCCACTTCTCGACCGGGAAGTCCTCGATCGGCGCGGTGTGCTGGATGCCGGCGTTGTTGACCAGGATGTCGATGCGACCGAGCTGGCGCACCGCGTTGTCGATCAGGCCGCGCACGGCCTCGCCCTTGGACAGGTCGGCGCCGTCGTACACGACGCGCACGCCATGCTGGCTGGCCAGCCCGGCGCGAACCTTCTCGATCTCGGCGGCGTCGCCGAAGCCGTTCAGGACGATATCGGCGCCCTGCTGGGCGAGCGCGCTGGCGATGCCGAGGCCAATGCCGCTGGTGGAACCGGTGACGACTGCGACTTTTCCTTTGAGCATGGGAATTCTCCTGTGATCTGGCGCGAGAGGCGGACGGTGAAGCGAGGCGTCAAGTGTAGCCGCGCCCGGCAAGACCCGCCTTGCCAGGGCGACAAGACGCCGCGCGCACGGCCAGGACGCCGTCTTTTCCCATACTGCATCCTCGATTCACAGGAGGGGCTACACAAACAAAAAAATCTATGTATAATTGCGGGCTTCGCTGCTCCGACAACGTAGATCCTTCCGACCAGGGATCTAATCGCGGAAAGCCTGGGTCTTTCAAGACCTTTTTCAAACCCGAAGCCCGGGCAAGAAAAGGAACCTGCAAAGACAGGGACAACCGCCGTTACGGAATCCAGCCACGGAGAGGTGGCAGAGTGGTCGAATGTACCTGACTCGAAATCAGGCGTACGGTATCCCCGTACCGTGGGTTCGAATCCCACCCTCTCCGCCAGTATTTGAAAGCCCCCTGACTCGTCAGGGGGCTTTTTCTTTTCGGCGCCGGCTTGCCTCCAACCCAGACTCCAACCCAGACTCCAACCCAGCCCCACCGCTG
>NZ_JCBANH010000052.1:0-41361 GCF_059760925.1 Achromobacter sp. 1011791174 | reverse complement strand
GGCCTGCGCCGCCTGCTGCGCGGCCACGGCCGCCGCCGTGCGGTTCAGGTTGTCGAGCGAGCGCTGCAACTGCTGGCGCGACTGCGCCTGCTGCTGGCTGGCGTTGCCGACGCCTGCCAGGCTGCCGTCCGGCAGGCGGCCCGAGCGTTGCACGGCCGATTGCGCCGCGCCCTTGTCGGCGAACCAGCCGGGACTGAAGGCCCGCGATTGCGCCTGCGCCGCGCCCGCCGCGCCGCCGGCGATCAGCAGCGCCGCGATCGCCTGCGAGGCCGGAGTCAAGCGCCAACCCGCTGGCGCGGCCCCGCGCATGCGCGCCGCCGGCGCCCCTGCGCCCGCCGTCGGATTCGTCGTTGCCCTGCCCGTGTCCCGTGCCCGCATCATCGCCTTTCCTTGTTCCAATCGCGCGTGTTCGCCACCTAGAGCAAGACAGACGGATGGAAAAGCGCCGACCGGAACCCTGTCACAAATAATTCACGACAGCAGCACGACCCCGGCTGGCAAGTGGGTCAGGCGCGCGCCATAGGCGTCGCGTATCAATTTCTCCGCGTCGGCGATCTGCGCCAGCGAGATGCGCGCCTGTACCAGGCGCTTGCCCAGTTGTTCGTTCATCAGCACCAGATGGCCACGGCGATAGCGGTTCAGCTCATCCACCACCTGGGACAAGGGCTGCTGGTCGAACACCAGCCAGCCCTGCCGCCAGGCAACGACGCGATCCGTATCCACCGGCGCCGGCGGCTGTACGCCCCGGCCGTCGTAGCGCAGCTCCCGCTGCGCGCCCAGGTCGAACACGCCCTGCGCATGCGTCAGGCGCACCGTTCCCGACAGGCAGCACAGCCGCGCCTCGCCGTCGACGTAGCGCAGGTTGAAACTGGCGTCGCGGGCCAGGATCCGGCCGGCGCCCGCGACCACCAGAGCAGGCTCGGCGCCGGCGCGCACCTCGGCCTCGCCGTCGGCCAGCTCGATAAGCTTGGCGCCGTCCGCGCCGACCGTCACATTGATGCGGGTCAGGGTGTTCATCTGCACGTCCAGCGCATCGCCCAGCGTCAGGCGACGCTGCTCGCCGCGCGCGGTACGGTAGTCGGCGGCCAGCTCGCCGATGCCCGGCCACAGCCCCAGCGGCGGGCGCAGCGCCAGATAGGCGGCCGAGGCCGCCACGGCGCTGCCCAGGAATGCGCGCCGTCCCATGGCCGGCCGTCGCTCGGGCGCCCTGGCGCGCGCCGCGCTTTCCTCCATCAGCGCAGGGCCCAGCGCGCGCCAGAGTCCCTGCTGTTCGGCAAAAGCGGCCTCATTCCCGGGATCCGCCCGCCGCCAGCGCTGGAAGTCCTCCGCGTCGGCCTCGGTGGCGCGCCCTGACGTCAGCAACAGCAGCCAGGCCTGCGCCTCGGCCCTCGGCCCGGCGCCCGCTTTTTTCCTCGCGCGCGGCATCATCATCACGGCCATGGCTCCCCGCCCTGTTCATCGCCCGCGCGCAGCGCGCGGCCGCAGTGGTCCAGCGCGCGCTTGATTTCCTTGGAGACGATGCGCTCCGACACGCCGTAGCGCCTGGCGATCTCGGCATGCGGCAATTCATGCACGCGCGCGGCCAGCAGCATCTGCTGGGTGCGCTCAGGCAATCCGCGCAACGCCCGGCGAAAGACTTCGATCTCGCTGCGGCCCTGCGCGATGCGCGCGGGGTCCGAGGCTTCGTCCGCCACATTGATCAGTTCGCCGATCTCCACGCCCGTCAGCAGCCGTGAATCCCGACGCCTGTGATCCTCGGCGGCGTTCAGCGCCATCCGGAACAGATAGGCCGCCGGCTGCTGCACCGGCATGCCCGGCGGCAGCTCGTTGACTTTGAGGAACGCCTCCTGCATCGCGTCGTGCGCCAGGTCTTCCGATCCCAGCCGGCGCTTGAGCTGATTGCGAAAGTCGTTGTAGCGCTCGAGAAACAGCGCTTTCAGAAACCCCGGCGTCTTGCCCTCAGCCACCGGATGCGCCCTCGAGCATGTCGCATTGCCTTGCCGCGCGCGGCTCCAGCAGCACGGTCACGGGCTGCGGCAGGTCCGCCGGCAAGGGGCCCGCGCGCGACCAGGCCGCTGCGGGTGATCCAGTTCATCTTGCTGACGCGCGCATCGCCGTCGAACCACAGTTGTACCAGCGCGCGGTAGCCGCCGGGCGCGGTGCCGGCCGCCGCGCACAGGACGCGGCGCAACGCGGCCTGCAAGCGGGCGGCATGGGCGGTGTCGCGCAGGCGTGGCTGCCGAGGACGCGCCGGCCGCGGGTCCGCCACCAGGGTGAACGAGTACTCGCTGGCATAGCGGATCGACAGGGGCGACCCGGCCAGCAGCCTGCGCAGCGCATCTCCCGCCGTATATCGGCCGTCCAGGGCGGGCGCCTGCCGACCCTCGGTCAGACCGCTGTCGACCAGCACGGTCATGCCGCTGGCCCGGCTATAGGCGACCAGCGCCTGGCTCAGCGGCTGGGCCGGTATGGCAAACGGGATCAGGACGGACGGCGCTTCCGCCCGCGCCAGGATGGGCGGCCAGCACAGGGCCAGCGTCAGGCAGGCGCCGCCCGCGCGCAGGCACAGGAAAGCCGCCATGCTAGGGGCGGTGAGTGACGCAATCGTGACAAGCCGGCATGAACGGCGCGGACCGCCGTCTTATACCCGTCACCCAAAGCGGCGAACCTGTCCCTATACTGGATTCACGCGCTCGTGGCGGGCATGAGTCCTGGCGACGGGCGCGGGCCGGTCCGGCACATGGCCGGCATGGAAGAACCTTAGGAGCGCATATGCGCCTGCACACCCTGTTCCTGGCGACGGCCCTGGCCGCCGCCTCCTCGATGGCCGCCGAAACGCAGGGCCAGCCATCCGGCGCGGCAACGTCCGGCGCGACGACGCCCGACACCAAGACCGGCAAGGCGGCCACGGCCTGCATCGACACCGAGGTCAACGGCTACCGCGCCCTGTCCTATGAATGCCTGAACCAGAGGATGGCGCCGGACGCCGCGCCCAAGCCGCCGCCCACGCTGGAGTCCGAGGCCATCACCCACCGCCCGCCCAACCAGATGGGCCTGCCCACGCCGGCCACCATCGGCAACCGCATGGGCAATACCTTCGGCACCTCGGCCTATCCGCAGCGGCCCTCGCCCTGAGGCGCGCGCCGGTGGCTCTCAGCCCTGGCGCGAGATGAAATAGATCTTCTTGACGAACTGATCGACTTCCCAGCGGCCGGTATAGCCTTCGGGCATGACGAAGCTGCTGCCCGGCACCAGTTCGTGGACGGTGCCGTCCGGATCCACCAGGCGCGCCGCGCCCTCGACGATATGGCCGAACTCGACATAGCCGGTGGTGTTGGCCTGGAAGCTGCCGGCCGTGCTCTCCCAGACGCCGGCCTCGGCCTTGCCGGCCAGCCCTTCGAAGGCCGTTTCGGTGCGGAACGCGGCGTCGCCGGAAATGGGACGCCGGGGCTTGCCCGGCACGGGATGCTTCAGGGGGCCGGGATCGATGCGGACCAGCCGCGATTGGTCATGTTTCAAAGCGGATCTCCAGATGGGGTGGCCGGCGGGGCGCAATGCCGCCAAGGGCACCAGGAATAGACAGTGGAATCGCGCGACCTCAGTGGGCAGCCACCACCAGCACCTCGGCCTGCGTCCGTCCCACGGTGCGCATGCGGTGTGGCAGTTCGGAATCGAAGTACAGCGAATCGCCGGCGTCGAGCCGGAACTGGCGCTCGCCCACCTGGACCTCGATGGCGCCCTTGAGCACCAGCAGGAATTCCTCGCCCGGATGCGGGAACACCGCCGTCGCGTCGGGGAATTCGCGCGGCGGGTGCACCACGAAGGGTTCCATGGCCTTGACCTTGCGGCGACCGGCCAGCGATTCATAACGGTATTCCGCGCCCAGCCCGCCGCGCTGCAAGGCCTCGCGATCGGCCACGCGCACCAGGCTGACGAGTTCGTCCTGCGCGTTCTGGTCGGAGCCGACCAGCTGCGACACGCCCACGCCGTAGGCTTCGGCCAGGCGCAGCACGGTGGAAATCGACGGCTCGCTCAGCCCTCTTTCCAGCTTGGAAAGATAGCTCTTGGTCAGGCCCGTGCGTTGCGCCAGCTGCTCCAGGGACAGGGCTTGCTGGCGGCGCAGGGTCCGCAATCGGTGAGGCAGGTCGATCATGGGCAGGCGTGGAGCGGAAAACAACAGGCAAGCATGCCCGAAACGCGCCTGTCCGTCGAGCGCCCCCGCCCCGAGCGGACCAGCGGCCGACGCCGGCCCGAAGCGCTGCCGGGCGGACTGACGCACGCGCCGCCGCCCTGGAGCGCGGCCAGCCTCAGCCCAACACGTCGCGATGCGTCCTGAGCGCCCGCCGCGCGTAGTAGGCGAAACCCGCCTGCGAGCGGCGCGGCGTCAGGATCCAGTCGTGCGCCTCGCGCCCCAGCGCCGGCGGGATCGGCTGGATCTTGCCGGCCGCCATCGCCAGCAGCTGCATGCGCGCGGCGCGCTCGAACTGCAGCGCCAGCACGCAGGCTTCCTCGACCGAGCCGGCCGCCACCAGCATGCCGTGGTGCGACAGCAGGATGGCGCGCTTGTCGCCCAGCGCCGCCGAGATGATCTCGCCTTCCTCATTGCCGACCGGCACGCCGGGCCAGTCCTTCAGGAAGGCCACGTCGCCGTACAGCGGACAGTTGTCCATGTGCGAGATTTCCAGCGGCACCTCCAGCATCGACAAGGACGCGGCGTGCAGCGGATGCGTGTGGATGATGCAGTTCACGTCTGGCCGCGCGCGGTAGATCCAGGAGTGGAAGCGGTTGGCGGGGTTCGGCATGCCGCCGCCCTCCTGCACCCGCAGATCCTCGTCCACCACCAGCAGGTTATCCGCCGTGATCTCGTCAAAACCCAGTCCCAGCCGCTGCGTGTAGTAGCGCCCGGCCTCGGGCGCGCGCGCCGTGATCTGCCCGGCCAGCCCGGAATCATGCCCGCCGTCGAACAGGATGCGGCAGGTCAGCGCCAGCTTCTGGCGCAGCGTCCATTCCGGCGCGTCGAGCTTGCGCTCCATGTCGGCCTGCGCGCGCGCGATCAATTCCTCTTTCGACAAGTGCATGGTGTCGGCCATTTCTATGCTCCTTCAAGCCGTTTCCAGCAACGGCGTAAAACCCGGCAAGGCCCGCATGCGGGCCAGCCAGGCATGGACATGGCGCAGGGCCGACAGGTCGTAGCCGCCCTCGTGCGCCATGCTCGTATAGGGATACAGCGCGATGTCCGCGATGGTCGGCGCGTCGCCAACCAGGAACTCGCGCCCCGCCAGGTGCGCATCCATCAGCGCCGCCGCCTTCATGCCCTGGCGCCGCCATTCCCGCATGGCCGGATCATCCACCCGGGCCGTGCCGCGCAGATGGATCAGCAGGCGCGGCTGGGCAAAAGCATGCATGTGCTGCGTCTGCTCGAAACTCAACCAACTGCTCACCCGCGCCTGCGCCAGCCGCTCATCGGGCAGCCAGCACGTGCCCTGCCCCAGGTACCACAGAATCGCCTGCGACTCGGCCAGCCACAGCCCCTCGGGCGTCAGCAGCGCCGGCACCTGGCGCCACGGATTGATGGCGGCAAAGGCCTCCGTCTCCAGATCGCCCTGCACGATATCGAAGGTCCGGCGACGCAGCGCCAGGCCCATGTAGCCGCAGGCCAGCCGGATCTTCCAGGCATTGCCCGAACGCAGCGTATCGGCCAGCTCCAGCGGCTGCCCCGCGAGCGGATGTACAGGCATGTTCATTTCAGTTGTCCAGAAAACATGGCGCGCCACCAACGACGCAGAAAGCAGATATCGGCAAGAAGTAGATATCGGCATGAAGCAGTCCTCCTCAAGCGAGGCTGCGCGGATCCGGCTCCGCCGGTCCGCAGCAGCGCCCCCTGGGGGAAGCGCGCCAGCGCTCGGGGGGGACCTCACTCCATCTTGATGTCGGCGCGCTTGACGATCTCGGCCCACTTTGCCTTCTCGGCCGCGATGAAACGCTGGTATTCCTCGGGCGCGCCGCTATAGAGCTGCGTGCCCTGCGCCGCCAGCTTCTGCTGCAGCTCGGGCGAGGCCAGCGTCTGACGCAGCGCGGCGTTCAGCTTCTGCGCCACCTCCGGCGGCGTGCCCGCCGGCGCGAAGAACGCGTTCCAGGAACTGATCTGCAGGCCCGCGTCGCCCGCCTGCGCGCTGGGCGGCACGCCCGGCGCCGAGGGCAGCGGCCGGTCGCTGGCCACCGCCAGCGCGCGCAGCTTGCCCGCCGCGACGTGCGGCATGATGACCGGGCTGGCATCCATCACCACGTCCACCTGTCCGCCGATCGCCGCGTTCACCGCCTCGCTGCCGCTCTTGAACGGGACATGCACGATGTCCAGGCCCGCCGTCATCTTCAGCAGCTCCAACCCCAGATGCGGCGAGCTTGCCTGCCCGGCCGAACCGAAATTGAGCTTGGCCGGGTTGGCCTTGGCATAGGCCGCGAACTGCGCGAAATCCTGGGTCGGCAGGCTCGCCCGCACCGCCAGCAGGTACGGCGATCCCGACACCAGGCCGAGCGGCACATAGCTGTCCGCGTCATAGGCCAGCTTGCGGTAGATCAGCGGGTTGACCACCTGCGTGCCCACCGTACCCATGAAGATCGTGTAGCCGTCCGCCGGCGCGCTGGCCGCCAGTTGCGCCGCGATCACCCCGCCCGCGCCGGGCCGGTTCTCGACCACGACCGGCTGGCCCAGCGCGTCGCCCAGACCCTTGCCGACCTGGCGCGCAACGATGTCCGTGATGCCCCCGGCGCCGAACGGCACCACCAGCCGCACGGGGCGGTCCGGATAGGCGGCCTGCGCCGCGACGCCCCAGGCGGCCGTCAGCGCCAACATGGCGCTCATGGTCCAACGTTTCATGCTTTTCCCCTTGCTTGCGCGGTGCATCCGCTCTGCGGCGTGCGCGCCATCGCGCCGCCCAATGACACAAAGTGTCCTATAGAGCATTGATTTTCCGCAAGTGGGATCTTGTGGGGATAAACCCTGAGTGCAAGCGACATCACCGCTTTCCGGCGCAGCAGTGCGCCTGCGCCAGCGGTTCGCCACGCCGTGGCGGCCTGCCGCCTGAGCTACCATTGCGCCCATGGGATTCTTCGCCCGCCGCCAATTCAAAGGCATCGAGGTTGTGCGCATCATCGATGACGCGCGCGGCTTCGCGCCGCACTTTCACGATGAGTTCGTGCTCAGCGTGAATGTGCAGGGACTGGAGCGGATCCGGCTGGACGGACGGAATTTCGATGCCGCCTCGGGCGACGTGACGCTCTACAACCCGGCCCAGGTTCAAAGCTCCAGCGTCGTCAGCCAGCCCTGGCAGTTCGCGAGCATGCATGTCGATCCGGCCATCCTGTCCGGGCAGTGCGGCGTCAGCCGGGAAACCGTCTTCGACAAGCCCCTGTTGCGCGCGCCCGCGGTCGCATCCGGGATGCTCCGGGCCATCGCGTCCGCGCTGGATCGCGACACGCCTGACAGCGTGGCCCAGGAAGGCTTGACGGCGATCCTGGACGCGCTGCTGAAAATCGCGGGTTCGCCCCCGCCCGAGGACACCGGGCTCATCCCCCCAGCCATCTTCCGAGTGGCCGAGCGCCTGCGCGACGATCTCGCCTTGCCGTCGCTGGCGGAGCTGTCCGAAGAAGCGGAAATGACGCCGGTGCAACTGGTGCGGGCGTTTGCAAGGGTCTATCGGATGCCGCCGCTGGCATGGGCCTGGAACCGGCGCGTGGTCCTGGCGCGCGAGCGCATCGCCCGGGGAGAACGCATCGCCGCCGTGGCCGCCGATCTGGGCTTTGCGGACCAATCCCACCTGACGCGCAGATTCCGCGCATGCTTCGGCGTCCCGCCCAGCCTGTGGCGCAAAGGGTGAAATGGGGTTCAAGACAACGCGCGACGCCTGCGGCAAGATTCCGGCGTCATCCCATCACGGAACATTCCCATGCCTCCCTCCGTTGCCATCGGCTACAGCGACGTGCCCCGTGGCCATATCGCCAGTGTCGTGACCGATCTGGAAATGCTGTCCAGGCCGGCCACGGCGGACGTCCCCCTGCCCGACGGCGTCACGCTGACCCCGGCGTCCTGCCTCGGTCTGGATGCCTACCGGGCCCTGTTCCGGCAAATCGGCGCGGACTGGCTGTGGTTCTCGCGGCTGTTCATGAGCGACGAGGAGCTGGCCGCCACGCTTGGCGATCCCAATGTCGACGTCCGCATCGTCCGCAACGCCGGGAAGGACGTGGGCATGCTGGAGCTGGACTTTCGCGTGGCGGGCCAGTGCGAACTGACCTTCCTCGGGCTGGCGGCGGAATGCACGGGCAAGGGCCTGGGCCGCGCGCTGATGAGCCGGGCCGTGACGCTGG
The DNA here is from genome assembly GCF_059760925.1 of Achromobacter sp. 1011791174. Taxonomy (NCBI): domain Bacteria; kingdom Pseudomonadati; phylum Pseudomonadota; class Betaproteobacteria; order Burkholderiales; family Alcaligenaceae; genus Achromobacter; species Achromobacter sp. 1011791174. The sequence goes on along the minus strand of NZ_JCBANH010000052.1, from coordinate 32,997 downwards.
CCTGGGCGCGTCCCATCACGCGCATGTGGCTGCATACCTGCACCTATGACCATCCCTCGGCCCTGGGTTTGTACATGCGGGCGGGCTTCAGGCCCTGCGCGATGCGGGTGGAGGTTCAGGTCGATCCGCGCCTGACCGGTCACCTGCCCAGGAGCGCGGCCCCGCAGGTGCCCATCATCGCGTGACCCGCTCGGCCGCCTCGCCATCGCGGCCACGCCCTGGCGACGATGCGGGCCCGCCCGAGCGACGCGCTTGCGCATGAATACGCGCAATGGATCGCCCGCATGGTCGTCAAACGGGCTGCGACGCTCAAGGCCCGCCGAAGCGATCGGGAAAAGCCAGGGTGGGAACGCCAAGCTCCAGCGCCGGGAAAATGAATCTATTTAGAATCAAATAAATCTTGTGTAAATTACAAGAATCCAAATAGAATCTAACCAGCTTCCACCGCGCATCCGCCTCATTGCACGAACCCGGCCGCATCGCCACGGCTCTTCTGGCCGCAGACGGGCCTGGATGCGGGGTGGCTTTCATCGCGCCCAACGCCTTTCATTGACCATGGCCCGTCCCAGAAGCAAAGACAAGGAAATGGCCTTGCTACGCTCGGCCGTCAAGATCATCGCGACGCAAGGACTGCGCGCGTCCACCATGATGATCGCCCGACTCGCCGGCGTCGCGGAAGGAACGCTGTTCCTTTATTTTCCGACCAAGGACGTCCTGCTGTCCGCGGTCTTCGAGCATCTGCTCCAGGACCTGGAGGCGGGCCTTGGCGCGCCCGCCGCCGGCGTGTCGTCGCGGCAGACCGCGCAATTCCTCTGGAACCGCTATATCGATTGGGGCGCGGCCAATCCCGATGCGTATTCCACGATGAATCAATTGCTGGCGTCGGACCGCCTGTCGGCCGGGCAGTTGCGCAGAGTGGAAACGCTGTATGCCTTCCCGGACCTCCAGGCCTGCCGGCGACGCTTTGCCGGCCTGACGGACCGGGAAGCATTGGCGCTTTCCGACGCGACGGAGAAAGCCATCGCCGATACGACAGTGCGCCTGGCCATGACCCGGCCACAACACGCCGAGGCCTACAAGATGGCGGGATTCGACATGCTGTGGGCCGCGGTGACGCGGGGCGCGGAGCCCCCGGGACTCAACCCGCGCGCCCAGCGGCCTTGATCATATCGGCCGCCTTCCCGACGGACATGATGACGGTCCAGACAGCCTGCGCGCCCGCCACGCGCCGGAAACCCGATATCGCATGGGAAGACGCGATGAAGCGTCAGGCTTCATAACGCCGGACCGGGCCGCCGGCCAATATTTCACGCCGGGCGCCCGTCTTTCATCCACCTGAAACAGTTTTCCCTCAAAGTCGCGGCTGCCTACAGGGGAGAACCTTTCATGATCCGCGCCAAGACACTGATGTCCGCCTTGGCCGCGACCGCCCTGGTCGCGGCATGCTCCAGCGATGACGACAAGGCATCCACGCCAACGCCGCCTGTCGCGCAGGCGCCCAAGAACATCCTGTTCTTCCTGGGAGACGGCATGGGCATCACGACGCTCACCGCCGCCCGCATCTACAAGGTCGGCGAAGATGGCGACCTGACCATCGACACGCTGCCGGAAACGGCGTTTGTCCATACGTACTCGAACGATGCCCAGGTGACGGACAGCGCGCCCTCCATGGCCGCCTACATGACCGGCGTGAAGATGAACAATGAAGTCATCTCCATGAGCGCGGACACCAAGGCCACCGACGCCAACGGCAAGCCCTACCACGCCAGCTATGACGCCACCTGCCCGGCCGGCAACGGCACGCCGGTGGAAACGCTGCTGGAAATCATGAAGGCCAAGGGCTACGGCACCGGCGTGGTCACGACCACCCGCATCACGCACGCGACGCCCGCCGCCACCTACTCGCACGTCTGCCACCGCGATGCCGAGAACACCATTGCCGCCGCGCTGGTGCCCGGCGGCGCCGGCTTCAACGCCAGGCTGAACGACGGCATCGACGTATTCTTCGGTGGCGGCACGGATTACTTCCTGCCCAAGGAAAACGGCGGCAAGCGCAACGACAAGCGCAATCTCATCGACGAGATCAAGACCAGGTACGGCTACGCCGCGAATCGCGCCGATTTCGACGCGCTGCCCACCGACGGCCGCAAGATCGCCGGCCTCTTCACCAAGAGCCACATGGCCTACGACCTGGACCGCGACCCGGCCAAGGAGCCCAGCCTGGCGGACATGACCGGCAAGGCGATCGACGCGCTGGCCGCCAGGAACAAGGGCTTCTTCCTGATGGTGGAAGGCGGCCGCATCGACCACGCGCTGCACGCCACCAACGCGCGCCGCGCGCTGCAGGACACCGTGGCCTTCGACGATTCGATCAAGCTCGCGCTGGACAAGATGCGCAAGGTGGATCCGGATCTGAAGAACACGCTCATCGTCGTCACCGCCGACCACGACCATACGCTGCAGCTGAACGGATACGCGGCCCGCACCGGCAAGACCGAGCCGGGCAAGCCTGGTGTGCTGGGCCTGGTCAAGAACTACGTCGGTCCGGCCGTGCCGACCAAGGACGTGGACGGCAACCCCTACACCATCATCGGTTTCGGCAACGGCCCCAAGCGCCTGGCGACGCGCGGCCCGATCGACGACACCGCGCTGGAAGACAAGAACTACCTGCAGGAAGCCGTGATCCCGATGGATCCGGCCAGCGACTCGGAAACCCACGGCGGCGCCGATGTGTTCCTGGGCGCCATCGGCCTGAACGCCGACAAGTTCTCGGGCGTGATCACCAATACCGACGTATTCGGCCTGATCCGCAAGGCAGTCAATCTGTGATGAAGACGACCTCACGCCTCGAACCGAAAACGCCCAAGGACACGATCATGAACCATTGCATTTCCCGTCTCAGCCGCGCCGTCCTGCTCGCCCTGCCCCTGGCGGCGGGCGCCCCGCTCGCCCACGCCGCGGGCGAAGCCAAGAACGTCATCTTCTTCCTGGGAGACGGCATGGGTCCGGTCACCGTGACCGCCGCCCGTATCTACAAGGGCGAGAAGCAGCTTGCCGCCCAGCCCGGCTCGCTGGTCAGCCCGGAGCGCGCCAACCTTTCCATGCAGCTGCTGCCTTACGCCGCCCGCATCAAGACCTTTTCGCTGGATGGCCAGACCACCGACAGCGCCCCGTCCATGGCCGCCTACATGACCGGCGTGAAGATGCGCAACGAGGTCATTTCCATGTCGGCCGACACGATGGCCGTGGACGGCGCGGGCAAGCAATACGTCTCGGGCGAAGACAGCACCTGCCCCCCGACCAACGGCACGCCCGCCCAGACGCTGCTGGAACTGGCCAAGGCCAAGGGCCGCGCGGTCGGCGCCGTGTCGACCACGCGCGTCGGCCACGCCACGCCGGCCACCACCTATGCCCACGTGTGCAACCGCAACGGCTACAACACCATCGCCGAACAATCGACGCCGGGCCATGCGAACTACAACACCCGGCTTGGCGACGGCATCGACGTGCTGCTGGGCGGCGGACAGCGCAACTACCTGCCCAAGCCGCTCAACCCGGCCAGCAAGCGCACCGATGGCGTCAATCTGGTGACGGCCTTCCAGGCCAGGGGCTATACCTACGTCGATACGGGCACCGCGCTGCGCGCGCTGAATCCCGCGGCCACCGGCAAGCTGCTGGGCCTGTTCTCGCAAAGCGAGATGGCCTATGAACTGGACCGCGTCAAGCCGGCCCTGGGCTATGACCAGCCCAGCCTGGCCGAGATGACGGACAAGGCGCTGGGCGTGCTGAGCAAGAACAGCAATGGGTTCTTCCTGATGGTGGAAGGCGGCCGCATCGACCATGCGCTGCACGGCACCAACGCCAAGCGCGCGCTGGAAGACACGCTGGCCTTCGACAGCGCGATCCAGACCGCGCTGGATTTCATGGAAAAGAAGGACCCCGGCCTGAAGAACACGCTGATCGTGGTCACCGCCGACCATGACCACGCCATCGCGTTCAACGGCTATCCCAAGATCGGCAACCCCATCCTGGGCACGGTCAAGTCCTATGCGGATGGCAAGCCCGCGCTGGCCGCCGACGGCAAGCCCTACACCACGCTGGTGTTCGGCAACGGCGGTCGCCCGAACGCCGACGCCGACAGCAAGACCAACCCGGAAGACGGCAACAAGGCCTGGATCGCGCCGGCGCGCGGCGCCGCGCGCGACGATCTGAGCAACGTCAATACCTTTGACGACAACTTCCTTCAGGAAGTCGGCGTCGTGCTGGGCAAGCCCGGCGCGGAAACCCACGGCGGCGGCGACGTCATGCTGTTCGCGGGCGGCGCTGGCGCGAAGATCTTCAAGGGCACCATGGACAACACCAAGGTGTTCGGCAAGGTCCGCGAGGCGGCCGGCCTGTGAAACCCTTGAACGCAACCGTCAGGCGCGGCCTCGCCTGCCTGCTGCTGGCCTGCCTGCCGGCGGCGGCGGGCGCGGCGGACAATGCGCCCGAACCGGCCCCGGCCGCCCCGCCCGATCTGAACCTGCGCATCGAACGCTATGCCTCGTCGATCGGCAGCGACGGCGTGCAGCGTGAAACCCGCTACGCCGACCTGATGTACCGGCGCGCGGACATGGTGTGGATCGAGCGCGACTATCCGGCCGCGCTGCGCGCCAGCGTGGAACATGGACACGACGACGGACACGCGGGCCAGGATCCGCATGCCGGCCATTCCCATGCAAACACGACGGGCTCGCCCCTTTGGGTGCGGCGCGATGCCGCCGGCAAGGATCAGGTGCGCATGGTCCTGCGCAAGCAGCACAAGGTGCTGGACATCGACGAGGCCAACTACGGCAACGTCGGCTACAACGGCTCCTGGGCGGCCACCTATGGCATCGCGGACCCGAGACAGTTGCAGCGCATGCAGCCCGACGGCGCGCCGGCCCAAGGCGTGCAGCGCTACCGCCAGGCGCGCGGCGAATCGCAGGTCCTCATCGACTGGGATATCCAGGGGCAGTACGCGCGCCGGATCGAGATCCAGGGTCCGCACGGCCTCTCGGTCAGCAAGGTCACGGTGACCGACGCGGCCGCGCCGTCCCCCGCGCCCTGGACCCTGCTGAAAGACTACGAAACGGGCGACTACTCCGACCTGCTGGACTAGCGTGCCCGCGCGCGGGCCTCAACCCGCGGCGGCCTTGATCATGTCGGCCGCCTTCTCCGCGATCATGATGACGGGCGCATTGGTATTGCCCGAGGTGGCCATGGGCATGATCGAAGCGTCGACCACCCGCACGCCCTTCAAGCCATGCACCTTGAGTTCATGATCCACCACGGCGGCGGGATCCCTGCCCATGGCGCAGGTGCCGACCTGATGATGATAGGAGACCACGGCGCTGCGCACATAATCGGCCAGCTGCCTGTCGGTCTGCTTGTCCTCGCCCGGATAGATTTCGCGTCCACGCCAGGGCTGCAAGGCGGGCTGGGCGGCGATCTGGCGCATCTGCCTGATCGACGCGACCAGCACATCGACGTCATGCTGGGTGGCCAACACGTTGGGATCCAGCAGCAGGCGATCGTCCACGCCGGCGCCGGTCAAGCGTAGCTGGCCCCGGCTGGTCGGCATCACGCAGGCCGCGCACAGGGTGAAGGCATTGGCGGGACCGGTCTGTTCAGGCGTGTAGTACGGCACGTTGAAGAACAGGGGCTGCATGTCCGGTCCGTCCAGCGCCGGATCCGTCTTGGCGAACAGCTGCGCGTGCAGGACGGTGAGGCCGGGGTCGTCCGGCGCGGGAATGGCCTGCCTGCCTTCGTAGATGACCGGCACCAGCATGTGATCGTGCAGGTTCTTGCCCACGCCGGACAAGTCATGCACCACCCTGATATTGTGCTGGCGCAATTGCGCCGCTTCCCCCACCCCGGACAGCATCAGCACGCGCGGCGACTCGATGGCGCCGCCCGACAGAATGGCTTCGCGCCGCACGCCAGCGCGATAGAACCCATTGCCCTGCTCATAGACCACGCCGACGCAGCGCTTGCCCTCGAACGACAGCTGCTGCACGCGCGCATTGGTGATCAGCGACAGGTTGGGCCGCTCCAACGCCGGACGCAGGAAGGCCACGGCGGTGCTGACGCGCTTGCCGTCCTTGATGGTGAGGTGATTGAAGCCCACGCCCAGGATGTCCGCGCCATTGTGGTCGCGGTTGAGCGGGTGGCCGGCCTGCACGGCGGCATCCACCATGGCCTGGGTCACGACATGGGGCTTGTACCGCGTTGTCACATGCATGAGGCCGCCGGTCCCATGGTAGTCATCGGCGCCCCGGTCATAGTCTTCCGACTTCTTGAAATAGGGCAGCACGGACTGATAGCCCCAGCCGGGATTGCCCTGCCTTTCCCAGGCGTCGTAGACCGAGGCATGGCCGCGCACATAGATCATGCCGTTGAGCGAACTGCTGCCGCCCAGGGTCTTGCCGCGCGGCCAGAACAGCTTGCGGTCATGAGCATGCACCTGCGGCACGGTGTCGTAGGCCCAGTCATAGGGGCTCTTCCACAGCTCGATCAGGCGCAGCGGCGTGGAGATCTTCTCGGAGTTGTCGGGGCCGCCGGCCTCGATCAGCAACACCTTCACGCCGGGATCCTCGGTCAGCCTGTTGGCCAGCACGCAGCCGGCCGATCCGGCGCCGACGATGACGTAGTCGAAACTGTCCGACCGGTCCTCCGCCGCGTTGACCCTCGCGCCCATCAGGCCGCCGGCCATCAGCGTGCCGCTGGCGACGCCCATGGCCTGCATGAAGCGGCGACGGGAGAACGCCGTTCGGGGAAACTGCTCATCGTTGCTCACGGTGTCTCCTGGAAGGCAGGCCTCGCGCGCGTGGCCCGCTCATTGACTGCAATGGATGCTCGTCGTTCCTGTGGGCAGATCGAGGCCAGCTTAGCGCCGGGTGTCGACGCCTGCTTGTCGGCGCGTGCATGAAGATTTGTCATGCCGTGCAGACTTCCCCCTGGCGCCCGGGCTCGACGCGCTTCCATGCCGCCAAGATGGCGGGTCATCCGTCGCTCAGGCGCCGGACGATGATACGCGCCCAGCCGCGCTTGCCCAAGAGTGCGCGCAACCCATACGCTCGCGCGCGAGCACGCTACACGCCACCGCCCCCCGTCGCCTTGTTCACCGCCACGAACGCCAAGGCCCGTCCCTCCGACGCCTCGACCGCGGCCAGCTCCGCCTGGCGATGCCCGACCGACGCGGTCAGGCGTTCCAGCAGATTGATCATGCCGCGCCCGTACAACAGCCCCGCGTGCGCGTCCGCCCGCCGCGACGCCTGCAATTGCGCGTCGATCCGCTGCGCGCGCCGTTCTTGCGCCGCCCAGGCGCCCAGGGCGTTTTCGGTTTCCTCGACGGCCTCCAACACGACCTGCCGATAGCCCAGGATGGCCGCGGCCAGTTCGGCCTCGCGCGCGCCGGCCACGGCCCGTCGCAAACCCCAGTCCAGCAGCGGCAGGGTCAAGGACAGCCCGCCCGACGCATGGGTGCTGCGGCCCGGCAAGGGCTTGCCGGTCAGGTTGCCGGTGATCTGGATATCACCGGACAGGGTCAGGCGCGGGTATAGCTCGGCGATCGACACCCGTAGTTCGGCCGCGGCCTGCAGCACCTGCTGTTCCGCGCGACGGATGTCCGGCCGGACGCGCACGATATCGGCCGGCAGCGGCGCGGTCGGCTCGCCGCGCGGCAGGGGCTGGCCGGCGGACGCCAGCAGCCCGGGCGCGATCTGGCTCTCTCCGGTAAGCACCGCCAGACGCTGCGCGTGCTGCCGCGCCAGTTGCGCCGACAGCGGCAGCTGGGCGGCCGTTTCGGCTTCCAGCACGCTGGCGCGGTCCACATCGAAATCGCTGGCGATGCCGGCGCGCCTGCGCTCCTGCACCAGGGCGAGCAGATGGCGCTGGTCGTCCAGCAGGCCGGACAGCACCTGATGGCGCCGCTGCGCGCCGCGCAGTTCGATATAGGCGCGCACGGCCTCGGCGGCCACCGACACCCTGGCCGCGCGCAAGTCGGCTTCGGCGGCGCCGGCGCTCGCGCGCGCCGCGTCCGTGGCGGCGGCGATGCGGCCGAACAGGTCGAGTTCCCAGCGGGCGTCGAAACCGGCCTGGTAATAGCCGATGGACCGTTCTTCCTGCGCCAGCGGCAATTCGCCCTGCCCGGCTTCGGCGCCGGACAGCTCGTTCGCGCCGTGCGGACCAGACAACCTGTGCTGGCGCTGGGCGGCGCCGTGCAGGCCGATCTGCGGCAAGGCCTGGGCCGCGCTGGAACGCGACAGGGCGCGCGCCGCCTTGAGCCGTTGCGCCGCCTGGGCCAGCGTCAGGTTGCCCGCCAGCGCGCGTTCGGCCAGCGCATCCAGCTCCGCGTCCTCGAAGGCCGTCCACCAGCGCGGCGGCGCCTCCGTCCGCGCGGCCACCTCGCCCCGGTTGTACCAGTCCGCCGGCAAGGCCTGCCTGGGCTCCGGCCTCGGTCCCATCGACACGCAGCCGGGAAGCGCCAACGTCGCCGCCAGCAGCCCCAGCCACCGCCGCCTGCCCTCAAGTTCCATGTTCCCGCGCACCTGCATCGCTTGCCACCACCCGTCGCCATTTGACGATTCGTTGAGATGAAAACATAATAGATCGACCAATCAGTCTATTAATAATATCCCACTCCAGGCCCGGCTTCGAACATGAATCGTCATTCGCGCGTCCGCCGCGCGCCGGTGTACGGCGCCATCATCGCGGGCGGCATCACGCTGTTCGGCAATGCCGTGGCGGCGGTCGCGCTGCCGTGGCTGGTGCTCGGCATTACCGGCAGCGCGGCCTGGACCGGCGCGGCCGCCGCGGCCGGCATGGTGCCGCTGATCATCGGCGCCTTCTTCGGCGGCCAGATGCTGGAGCGCCATGGCGCCAGGCGCGTCGCGGTGGCTGCCGACCTGGTCAGCGCCGGCAGCCTGATCGCCATCGCGCTGCTCCATGAAAACGGCCAGCTCGGCATGACGGCGCTCATGGCCCTGATCGCGCTGGGCGCGCTGTTCGACGGGCCGGGCATGGCGGCGTCGGAATCGCGCTACCCCGAACTGGCCCGCCTGGCGCGAATGCCGTTGGAACGCGTCACGGCGATGGACGAGCTGGCCGACGGCGCCGCCACCATCGCGGGCCCCATCGCCGCCGGCCTGAGCATCGCCCTGTTCGGACCTGAACTGACCTTGTGGCTCACGGCGCTGTGCTCGATCACGGCGGCGGCGCTGAACGCGATCTATCTGCCCGGCAGGCGGCGGGCCGCGCGCGGGAAGGTGGCGCGGCAAGGCGCGCTGATCGGCGTGCGTTTCCTGTGGTCCGAGCCGCCGCTGCGCGCGCTGGTGCTGACGGGCATGGCCGTGGTCAGCCTGTTCAGCGCCCTGGACGCCGTGGTCATGCCGGTCTTCCTGCGCGACAGCGGCCGGGACGCCGCCGACCTGGGCAGCTTCCTGGCCCTGGCCGGCGGCGGCGCCATCGTGTCCGCGCTGGCCTACGCCCGTCATGGGCAGCGCCTGGGGCCTCGGCGGATCCTGCTGGCCAGCCTGGCGCTGGAAACCCTGGCCTTCGCGCTGCTGGCGCTGCAGGACGGCGACGCGCTGATGCTGCTGTCCGGCGCGCTGGCCGGGCTGGGCGTGGGCCCGCTCAATCCGCTGATCAGCACGGCGCTGCTGCGCGGCACGCCCGCCGCGATACGCGGCAGAGTCCTGAGCGCCTTCAACGCGCTGGCGCTGGTCGCCACGCCGCTGGCCGTGCTGTTGGCCGGCGCCGCCATCGAACTGGCGGGCACGCGCGCCGTCATGATTTGCCTGGCCGCCATGTTCGCGCTGCTGGCCCTGCCCTACCTGCTTGCCCCCGCCCACGAGGCGGTTCGCGCCGCGCGCCCCGCCTCGCCCACCAACCGGGAATCCTCCCGATGACCTCGACGTCCCCCATGAGCATGAACGCCGCTTCCCGGCGCAAGACCCTGCTTGCCCGCCACCGATACAGTCTCGCCGCCGCCTGCGCCCTGGCGCTGGCCGCGCTTGCCGCGCTGGCGTTGCGCGCCGCGCCCGCCGCCGTGGCAGAGACGCCGCAGGCCGCGCCGGCCTTGCGCGTCACCACCGTCGTGGCCGGCCCGGGCACGGTCCCGATCCGCATCGCGGTGAGCGGATCCCTGGTTGGCAGGGACGAGATCGCCATCCGCACGCCGTTGCAGGACCAGCGCATCGCGGCGGTGCTGGTCGAGGAAGGCGATTGGGTGCGCGCCGGCCAGCCGCTGGCCACGCTGGAAACGGATACCCTGGACGCGCAGCTGCGCCAGGCGCAGGCGACGCTGGGCCGGGCGCGGGCGCAGGTGCAGCAGCAGGAAGCGCTGAACGCCGAGGCCCAGACCCAGTTGCGGCGCATCGCGCCCCTGGCCCGCTCCGGCTCGGTCAGCGCGCAGCAGATCGACCAGCAGCAGGCGCAGGCGCGTTCCAGCGCCGCCGCGCTCGCCGCCGCCCGCGCCGAACAGGAACAGGCCCGCGCCGGGGTGGCGCAGGCACAGGCGCAACGCGACAAGGCCGCGCTGCTGGCGCCGGCCGACGGCATCGTGTCCGAGCGCCACGCGCGGGCCGGCGCATTGGGCGGCGACGCGCCGCTGTTCAAGCTGATCCGCGACGGCCTGCTCGAACTGGACGGCGAGGTGCCCGAAAGCGCGCTGGCCGGCATCCTGCCCGGCATGCCCGCGCGGTTGCGGGTGCCCGGCGCGACGGATGCGGTGGCCGGCAGCGTTCGCCGCGTATCGCCCAAGGTGGACGAGGCGACGCGCATGGGCCGTGTCCGGATCGCGCTGGAGGCGGCGCCGGCGATCCGGGCGGGCAGCTTCGCCGCCACGACGCTGGAGACCGGCCAGGACGCGCTGCCGGTCGTGGTGCCGCAGCGCGCGGTGACGTTCGGCGCGCAAGGCGCGGCCTCGGTCATGGTGCTGGACGCCGCCGGCCGCGTGGCCCGGCGCGCGGTCACGCTGGGCAGGCTCAATGGTTCGGTGGCCGAAGTCCGGTCGGGACTGGACGCGGGCGAACGCCTCGTGGCCACCGCGACCGCCTTCATCAAGGAAGGCGACATCGTGACGTCCGCGCAGCCGGAGGCGCTGGCGCGATGAGCATGCAACTGTCTTCCTGGGCGATCCGTCGGCCCATCCCCACCATCGTGCTGTTCCTGGTGCTGGCGATCGCCGGCTGGACATCCTTTCTCGGCCTGCCGATCAACGCCAATCCGCGCGTGGATTTTCCCGTGGTGACGGTTGCGGTGCCCCAGGTCGGCGCTGCGCCCACCGAACTGGAACACGCCGTCACGCTGCGGGTGGAGCGCGCCGTCTCCGGCCTGGCCGGCATCCGCCACATCACGTCCACGGTGGCCGACGGCATTTCCATCACGACGGTGGAATTCCAGTTGGGCATAGACCCGGGCCGGGCCGCCAATGACATCCGCGATGCCATCGCGCAGATCCGCGCCGACCTGCCCCAGACGATCGAGGAACCCATCATCACCCGCGTCGATGTCGAGGGCGGCGCCATCCTGAACTACGCGGTCAGCGCCCAGGCCCTGGGCCTGGTCGACGTCTCGTGGTTCGTCGACGATGTGGTCAGCCGGGAACTGCTGTCCGTGCCCGGCGTGCAGAAGGTGCAGCGCCTGGGCGGGGTGGAGCGCGAAGTCCGGGTCGCCCTGCGCGCCGACCGGCTGGAGGCGCTGGGGCTGGGCGCGGACCAGGTCAACGCGCAGCTGCTGCGCGCCAACGCCAACGTCCCCGGCGGCCGCGCCACGCTTGCCGGCGCCGAGCAATCGATACGCGCGCTCGGCAGCGCCGCCAGCGTGCAGGCGCTGGGCGCGACGCCCATCGCATTGCCCGACGGCCGCTGGACGCGGCTCGACGATATCGCGGTCCTGCGCGATGGCGCCGGCGAGGCGCGCACGCGGGCCAGGCTGGACGGCTAGGAGGTGGTGGGCTTCGCCGTGTTCCGCGCCAAGGGGTCCAGCGATACACGCGTCGCGCAGGGCGTGGAGCACGCCCTGGAACAACTGCGCCGCCAGCACGCCGACGTCGACATCCAGCTGGTGTCCTCGTCCGTGGCCTATACGCTGGCCAGCTACGACGCGGCCATCATGACGCTGGTCGAAGGCGCCGCGCTGACCGTGCTGGTCGTCTTCCTGTTCCTGCGCAGCTGGCGGGCCACGCTGGTGGCGGCGATCGCGCTGCCGCTGTCCATCCTGCCCGCCTTCGCGGTCATGGCCTGGTTCGGCTACACGCTGAACAGCATCACGCTGCTGGCGCTGACCCTGGTGATCGGCATCCTGGTGGACGACGCCATCGTCGAGATCGAGAACATCGAGCGCCATCTCGACATGGGCAAGCGGCCCTACCGCGCCGCGCTGGATGCGTCCGACGCCATCGGCTTCGCGGTCGTGGCCATCACGGCCACCATCGTCGCGGTGTTCCTGCCGGTCAGCTTCATCGGCGGTTTCGTCGGCCAGTATTTCGCGCCCTTCGGCGTCACCGTGTCGGCGGCCGTGCTGGCCTCGCTGCTGGTGGCCCGGCTGGTGACCCCGCTCATGGCGGCGTACCTGCTCGCGCCCAAGCCGCCGGCCGGCCAGCGCCAGGAAGCCGGCCATGCCACCGGCCTGCTCGGGCGCTACCTGCGCATGCTGGACTGGGCGCTGCGGCATCGCCGCAAGAGCCTGGCGCTGGCCGCCGCCTTCCTGGCCGCGTCGCTGGCGCTGGCGCCGCTGCTGCCGTCGGGCTTCATGCCCGTCAGCGATCCCAGCCTGAGCCGGGTCGACGTGTTCTTTCCGCCGGGCACGCCACTGTCCCAGACGGACGGCAAGCTCGACGAGATGGCGGCGCGGCTGCGCCAGCGGCCCGAAGTGCGCGCCGTCTTCACCACGGCGGGCGGCGAGGACGCGTCCGGCGCGACCGACGTCGCCAACGGGCAATTGCTGATCCGGCTGGTGCCGGCCGACCAGCGCGAACTCAGCCAGAAGGCGTTCGAGCATGCCGTGCGGCCGCTACTGGACGCGTTCCCCGACACGCGCTATGCCTTCCGCGGCGACAGCGCGGCGCGCGACGTGTCGATCATCCTGGCCGGCGCGGATGCCGACGCCCTGTCGCGGGCCGCGCATGCGCTGGAACGCGACATGCGCGCGCTGCCGGGCCTTGCCAACGTGCAGGTCAAGGAACCGCTGCCGCGCCCCGAACTGCTGATCCGCCCGCGCGCGGACGAAGCGGCGCGGGCGGGCGTCACCGCCGCGTCGATCGGCACGGTGGCGCGCATCGCCACCGTGGGCGACACCAATGCCAATTCGGCGCGCTTCAACTTCGCGGACCGGCAGGTGCCCGTGCGCGTGCTGCTGCCCGCGCTCGAACAGGGCGACCTGCAGGCGCTGGGCAATCTGCGCGTCTCGACCGACAGCGGCGCGACGGTGGCGCTGCGCAGCGTCGCGGACATCGGATACGGCAGCGGCCCGGCCCGCATCGAGCGGTCCGCGCGACTGCGCAGGATCTCGGTGGACGCGGACCTGTCCGGAACGACGCTGGGCACCGCGCTGGAAGCCATCGACGCCTTGCCCGCCCTGCGCGAGCTGCCGGCCGGCGTGCGCCGGATCGAGTACGGCGACGCGGAGTACATGCGGGAAATGTTCGAGAAGTTCAGCGTCGCCATGACCTTCGGCGTGCTGATGGTGTATGCGGTGCTGATCCTGCTGTTCCGGGATTTCCTGCAGCCCCTGACCATCCTGACATCGCTGCCGCTGGCGATCGGCGGCGCCGTCGGCGGGCTGCTGCTCTATGGCGCGGCCATCGACCTGCCGGTGGTGATCGGCCTGCTCATGCTCATGGGGATCGTGACGAAGAACTCCATCCTCATGGTGGAATTCGTGATCGAGAAGCGCCGCCATGGCATGGCGCGCCACGAGGCGCTGATGCAATCGGGCGCGGAACGCGCCCGACCCATCATCATGACCACCATCGCCATGGTGGCCGGCATGGTGCCCGCGCTACTCAGCACCGGCGCCGACGCCGGCTTCCGCGCGCCGATGGCCGTGGCGGTCATCGGCGGGCTGATCACCTCCACCCTGCTGAGCCTGATCTTCGTCCCCGTGGTCTTCAGCTACATGGACGACCTGCGCAACTGGCTGGCGCCCAGGCTGGCGCGGCTGACATCCGTCACGCAGCGGGACCGCGACGAAGAGGAGGCATGAACAAGCGCCGCGAACCGGCGCGCGGCCGGCCCGCTACGGGTCGACCGAGCGCATGTCGCAACTGGTCTCCTCGGACCCGCAGATGCCACGGAACCACGCCCGCCCCCGCTTGCGGTCCTTCGGCGCCAGCGGCTCCAGCTTCTCGTCGTTGCGCATCTCGTAGTCCAGCAGCAGCCACTCACCGTCGCAGGCGACGATGCCGCGCAGCGCGACCCGGTCGCGCAGCCAGTCGCCCTTCAGGTCGAGCAGCCGCTCGCTGCCGGCGTCGGGACGCGCGTAACCGCGCGCCGACTGCACGCCGACCTGCATGTCCCCGGCCTCGATCCATCCCTCGCCTTGGTACACCGGCCGGGGCTTTTCGCTCATCTCGTCGCTGGCGCCCTTGATCTTGAGCCAGCCATCGCGCGCCTCGACCAGGTCGAACGTGACGCTGTAGTAGTCCAGGGCCGGATCGAGACTCTCGCCGCGCGTCGTCGGCAGGCTGCCGACCACCTTGGCGGTCGCGGACGCCTCCGCGCGCACCGCGATCGCGGGCTTGTCATTGACCGTCCAGCCGGAGAATCGGCAGACGGTCGGTCCCGGCGGCGTCCAGGCCGCCGTTCCGGCATAGGCCTGGGCATTGAGCGCGGGCGACAGGGTCAGCGCGACAAGCGCCAGCAGCATGCGTCGAACAGTCATGGGGGTGGTCACACCGTCTGTTTGAGCTGGCGCGCTGGCGAGGCGTCAGCGAAGGTAGGCGTAAAGCGCGCGTCCCGGCGTCCGCCAGGCTCGGCTCCGGTTGTGGATCGGAAAAAGCGTACCACGGCACGCCCCTTCACTTCCCCTCATCCGCCTCCACCCCCACCATCATCCGCAAACATCGCAGGAACACCGGCCGCAGTTCCTCCGGCAGCGGCGCCAGCACTTGCGCCTCGACCTGCGCGTCGCGCGGCAGCACGCGCATCAGCAGGTCCAGGCCGGCCTCGGTGATTTCAAGCGCGTAGGCGCGCGCATCCTCGGCCGAGCGCGTGCGCCGCACATAGCCCTTGGCCGTCATGCGGGCGATCATCTCGGCGAAGGAATTGCGGTCCAGCGCGATCAGTTCGGCGATGCGGCTCTGGGTGGCGCCGGGATGCTGGTGGACGGTGATCAGCAGGGCCTTCTGCCGGGGTGTCAGGTCCTCGTCGGGAAAGGCCTGCGCGAACAGCGCCTCGGCCCGGAAGTGGGCCCGCCGCAACAGGTGCGACGCCACCTGGGTCAGATCGAAGTCCCGCAAGGCGCGGGACGAGGCCGGACGGCGGGCGGTCGGACGGGAGGCGGTCATCGGGCTTTCCATGAAATAGGCCAGGCGATTGTAGGCACAGGCGGCCGACGCCGAAAGACGCTGGCTCCCGGGCCCGGCCCCCGGCCCGTCTCCGCGCGGCCAGGCGACGCCAACGCGGCAGCGCTCGCCTTGGGCAAAACCCGGCGTTGACTTCGCCGGACGCGCCGCCTAAGATCGTCAATATAGTACGTATACGTATTTTATTGCCGGTACCCGCCACGCCGCGCGACCTGTTCCCAGGAATCCCGATCATGACGATCCGCCAGCTACGCAATTACATCGACGGCCGTTTCGAAGACGGCGCCTCGACCTTCGACAAGCACAGCCCAGTCGATCACGCGCTGATCGCCCAGGTCCACGAGGCCAGCCGCGAGCAGGTCGACCGCGCCGTCGCCGCCGCAAGGCGCGCCTTGCCGGCCTGGGCCGCCCTGCCGGTGGCCGCGCGCACCGATCAGCTGCTGGCGCTGGCCGACGGCATCACCCGCCGCTTCGACGACTTCCTGCAGGCCGAGATCGGCGACACCGGCAAGCCGGTGTCCTGGGCCTGCCAGATCGACATCCCGCGCGGGGCCGCGAATTTCCGCGCCTTCGCCGAGCTGGCGCGCACGCTGGACATGGAAAGCTACATGACCGACACGCCCGACGGCCGGCAGGCGCTGAACTACGCGTACCGCAAGCCGCTGGGCGCGGTCGGCGTGATCTCGCCGTGGAACCTGCCGCTGCTGCTGCTGACCTGGAAGGTGGCGCCGGCGTTGGCCTTCGGCAACACCGTCATCATGAAACCGTCGGAAGTGACGCCGTCCACCGCAACCCTGCTGGCCGAGGTCGCGCACGAGGTCGGCCTGCCCCCCGGCGTGCTCAACCTGACGCATGGCTTCGGCCCGGGTTCGGCGGGTGAATTCATCACCACGCATCCCGATATCGACGGCATCACCTTCACCGGCGAATCGGCCACCGGAGCGGCCATCATGCGCGCCGTGGCGCCGGGCGTGAAGCCCGTGTCCTTCGAGCTGGGCGGCAAGAACGCCGCGCTGGTGTTCGCCGACGCCGACTTCGAGGCCGCCGTCGACGGCACCGCGCGCTCGGTCTTCGCCAACTGCGGCCAGGTCTGCCTGTGCACCGAGCGCGTCTATGTCGAGCGCCCAATCTACGAGCGCTTCGTCGCCGCGCTGGCCGAGCGCGCGCGGGCGCTGCGCGTCGGCTGGCCTGACGATCCGCAGACTGGCATGGGCCCGCTGGTGTCGCGCGAGCATCGCGACAAGGTACTGGCGTATTTCGCGCTGGCGCGCGAGGAAGGCGCCACCGTCGTCACCGGCGGCGGCGTGCCCACGTTCGGCGACGCCCGCGACGCCGGCGCCTACG
Organism: Achromobacter sp. 1011791174; assembly: GCF_059760925.1. Classification (NCBI taxonomy): domain Bacteria; kingdom Pseudomonadati; phylum Pseudomonadota; class Betaproteobacteria; order Burkholderiales; family Alcaligenaceae; genus Achromobacter; species Achromobacter sp. 1011791174. The sequence continues at coordinate 16,106 of NZ_JCBANH010000052.1, read as the reverse complement.
TGGAACCGACCATCTGGACCGGCCTGCCCGAAAGCGCGCGCTGCATCAAGGAGGAAGTGTTCGGCCCGGTCTGCCACGTGGCGCCGTTCGACACCGAGGAAGAAGCCATCCGAATGGCCAACGACAGCCGCTACGGCCTGGCCGCCGCCGTCTGGACCCAGAATCTGACGCGCGGCCACCGCGTGGCGCAGGCGATGAAAGTGGGGCTGGCCTGGGTCAACTGCTGGTTCCTGCGCGACCTGCGCACGCCCTTCGGCGGCAGCGGCCTGTCCGGCATCGGCCGCGAAGGCGGCCGTCACTCGCTGCACTTCTACACCGAACCCACCAACGTCTGCATCAAGCTGTGATGCCTCACTCCTCCAAGGACCCCTCATGATCCAGTCCCCCGTCAATGCCACCGTCGTCGCCGGCAAGGCCACGCCGCGCGGCAAGTATCCCCACATCAAGCGCGCCGGCGATTTCCTGTTCGTCTCCGGCACCAGCTCGCGCCTGCCCGACAACCGCATCGCCGGCGCCGAGGTCGACGCCATGGGCACCGCCACGCTCGACATCCGCGCGCAGACCCGCGCCGTGATCGAGAACATCCGCGACATCCTGGCCAGCGCCGGCGCCGGCCTGGCCGACGTGGTCGAGATCAGTACTTTCCTGGTCAACATGAACGACTTCGGTGGCTACAATCAGGTCTACGGCGAGTTCTTCGACGCCGATGGGCCGGCGCGCACCACCGTGGCGGTCCATCAGCTGCCGCACCCGCAATTGCTGATTGAAATCAAGGCGGTCGCCTACAAGCCGCTGGCGCGCTAGCGGACAGGCGCGGCGATGGCGCCAGACCGTCTTCCGGCCCTTCCTTCGGAACAGGATCGCCGCCCCGGCCCGCAAGCCGGGACGGCCGCGCGCATGTCGAACTTCCGCATCACGCCCAACGCGCTCAGCCACAAGCTGAAGCTGCACCAGCTGCAGATCTTCGAACGCGTGCTGGCGCGCCGCTCGCTGTCGCGCGCCGCCAGCGAGATGCACCTGACCCAGCCCACCGTCACCAAGGCCATCCACGATCTGGAGGCCTTCTTCGGCGCGACGCTGTTCGAGCGCTCCAACCGCGGCGTCACGCCGACAGAGCTGGCGCTGGTGCTGGGCCGGCGCGTGCACGCCATGATGGCCGAGATCCGCTACATGGCCGACGACATCGACGCGGTGCTCGGCGGCGCCAGCGGCCACGTGGTCGTGGGCACGCTGATCGCGGCCTCGGCCAAGCTGCTGCCCGAGGCCATCGCGCGGCTGATGACCGAGCATCCCGGCATCCAGGTCACGGTGCGCGAGGGCCCGTCGGCGCAGCTGCTGCCGGCGCTGGCCACGGGCGACGTCGACATCGTGGTCGGGCGGCTGCCGGGCGCCGACATGGCCTCGATCTCGGGCGTGGCCGTCGACCATCACAAGCTGTACCGCGAGGACCTTTGCCTGGTGGCCGGCGCCAGCCATCCGCTGGCCGGGGCCGCGCGGGTGTCGCTGGCCGAGCTGGCGGACCACATCTGGATCCTGCCCGCCCCCACCTCGCCGCTGCGCGCCTCGATCGAGCGCAGCTTCTTCGACGCCGGCGTGCGCCTGCCCACGCGTCACGTCGAATCGCTGTCGCTGCTGACCAATATCGGCATCCTGATGCACAGCGACGCGCTGGCGCTGATGCCCTACGACGCCGCGGCCCAGTTCCTGGCCATGGGCGTTCTGACGCGCCTGCCCACCGACGCCTTCGGCGCGTTCGGCGACGTCGGCTATTCGATCCGCGCCGACCGGCCCTTGACGCCGGCCTGCCTGCGGCTGGTCGACTACCTGAAGCGGGTCGCGGCGCAGCGCGACGCCAGTCCGCACCCCGCCTGATCCGCCCGGCCGCATCCGGGTAAGCCCGTTCAGGGAAACCCCGCGATAGATAAGCCGCATATCCAACCGCGCAATTTCTATTGCACGGCAGCCGCCTTCCCCCCCTAGACTTCCAGTCATCGAAGTCCGCAAGCGCCACCGGAGTCCCCCATGCCCGCCTACGGCCCGCCCTTGAATTTCCAGCGCTGGATCCAGGATCACGCGCATCTGTTGCAGCCGCCCGTCGGCAACCAGCAGATCTGGCAGGACGCCGATTTCATCGTCACGGTGGTCGGCGGCCCCAACCTGCGCACCGACTACCACGACGATCCGCTGGAGGAGTTCTTCTACCAGGTGCGCGGCAATGCCTGGCTGTCGCTGTGGATCGACGGCAAGCCCGAACGCGTGGATCTGAAGGAAGGCGACATCTTCCTGCTGCCGCCGCACGTGCGCCATTCGCCGCAGCGGCCCGAGACCGGCAGCGCCTGCCTGGTCATCGAGCGCCAGCGCCCGCCCGGGCTGCTGGACGGCTTCGAATGGTATTGCCCGCAGTGCGGCCACCTGGTGCACCGGGTCGAGGTGCAGCTCAAGAGCATCGTCACCGACCTGCCGCCGCTGTTCGAAGCCTTCTATTCCAACGAAGCGCGGCGCACCTGCCCCGGCTGCGGCGCGCTGCATCCCGGCAAGACGCAAGCCCCCGCCGCCCAGGCGGCGCCCGCCTGACGCCCCACTCTACCTGTCTTACCCATGCCCCTGAAAATCGATATGCACGCGCACTTCTTCCCGCCCATCACGCGGCAGGAAGCGGCGGCGCTGGACCCGGTCGACGCGCCCTGGCTGCGGCGCGACGGCGACGGCTCGACCGGCCAGATCATGGCCGGCGACCGCCCGTTCCGCCCGGTCGACGCCACGCTGTGGGACCCCGCGCTGCGCGTGGCGCAGATGGACCGCCACGGGGTCGACCTGCAGATCCTGTGCGCCACGCCGGTGATGTTCGGCTATGCCTATCCGGCCCGGGCCGCGGCGGACTGGGCCGCGCGCATGAACGACCTGGCGCTGGAGCACTGCGCCCATGCGCCCGACCGCCTGAAAGCGCTGGCCCAGGTGCCGCTGCAGGACCTGGACCTGGCCTGCCGGGAGGCTTCGCGCGCCCGCGCCGCCGGCCACCTGGGCGTGCAGATCGGCAACCATGTCGGCCCGCGCGACCTGGACGACGACACACTGGTGAACTTCCTGGTGCATTGCGCCGACGAGGGCATCCCGGTGCTGGTGCATCCCTGGGACATGATGACCGACGGCCGCATGAAGCGCTGGATGCTGCCCTGGCTGGTGGCCATGCCCGCCGAGACCCAGCTCGGCATCCTGTCGCTGATCCTGTCCGGCGCCTTCGAGCGCATTCCGCGCAGCCTCAAGCTCTGCTTCGCCCATGGCGGCGGCAGCTTCGCCTTCCTGCTGGGCCGGGTCGACAACGCCTGGCGCCACCGCGACATCGTGCGCCAGGACTGCCCCCAGCTGCCTTCGTCCTACACCGACCGCTTCTATGTCGACAGCGCCGTGTTCGATCCGCGTTCGCTGCGCCTCCTGATCGACGTGATGGGCGAGGACCGCGTGCTGCTCGGCTCCGATTACCCCTATCCGCTGGGCGAGCAGGAAGTCGGCCGGCTGGTGTCCAACGCCGACCTGCTGCCCGCCGTGCAGCAGAAGATCCTGTCGGGCAATACGCAAACGTTCTTCGGACTGGACCGCTGACGTCCCGCCGCCAACCATGACCGTGAGACACGGCAACGCAAGGGGATACACATGAAACGCATCTATCTGCTGGCCGCCGCCGCGGCCCTGGGACTGGCCCCCGGCGCCGCCGCCTGGGCCGAGGTCAAGATCGGCCTGTTGACCACGCTGACCGGCCCCGGCTCGGTGCTGGGGCAGGACCAGCTGGACGGCTTCATGCTGGCCGTCGAGCAGGGCGGCGGCAAGCTGGGCGGCGTGCCGGTGCAGGTCATCAAGGAAGACGACCAGTTCAAGCCCGAGGTAGGCGTGCAGGCCGCGCGCAAGCTGGTGCAGAGCGACAAGGTCGCCATCATCACGGGCGTGGTGTATTCCAACGTCATGCTGGCCGTGGCGCGGCCGGTGACCAGCGCGGGCGTGTTCCTGGTGGGCTCGAACGCCGGGCCCACCAACCTGGCCGGCAAGGACTGTACGCCGTTCTTCTTCTCGACTTCGTGGAACAACACCCAGCGCCACGAAGGCAGCGGCGAGATGGCCAACCAGATGGGCTTCAAGAAGGTCTACCTGCTGGCGCCCAACTACCAGGCCGGCAAGGACGCCATGGCCGGCTTCAAGCGCTTCTTCAAGGGCGAGGTGGTCAACGAGGTGTTCACCCAGGTCAACCAGCCCGACTACTCGGTCGAGCTGGCCGCGCTGGCCGACGCCAGGCCCGACGCCGCCTATGTGTTCTTCCCCGGCGGCATGGGCGTGAACTTCGTCAAGCAGTACCGCCAGGCCGGCCTGTTCGACAAGATCCCGCTGCTGTCGGTGGACACCATCGACGGCGCCACCCTGCCGGCCCTGCAGAAGGACGCGCTGGGCGCGGTCACCAACGTGCCGTATTCGCCCGATCTGGACAACGCCGCGAACAAGGCCTTCGCCGCCGCCTTCCGCCAGAAGTACGGCCGCGAGCCGTCCAGCTACGCGGCCCAGTCCTGGGACGCGGCGCAGCTGATCGGCTCGGCGCTCAAGCGCACCGGCGGCAAGGTCGACGACAAGGACGCGCTGCGCAAGGCGCTGGAGGCGGCCGACTTCGCCTCGGTGCGCGGCGAATTCCGCTACCAGCCCAATCACTTCCCGGCGGCCGGCTTCTTCCGCGCCGACGTGGCGGCGGGCGCGGACGGCAAGGTCGGCTTCGTCAACAAGGGGCCGATCTTCGCCGACCTGTCCAAGGTCTCCGACCAGTACGCCGCGCAATGCGCGATGAAGTGACGCCGCCCCACAGGCAAGAACGAGGTAAGGCGCCATGTCCGCGACGCTGCTGCTGGTGCAGGCCCTGAACGGCCTGCAGCTGGGTATCCTGCTTTTCCTGCTGGCCGCCGGCCTTACGCTGGTGTTCGGCATCATGAACTTCATCAACCTGGCGCACGGCTCGCTGTACATGATGGGCGCCTTCATCGCGGCCACCGTGTTCCGCCACAGCGGCTCCTTCCTGCTGGCCGCGGCGGCGGTGGTGGCCGGCATGGCGCTGCTCGGGCTGCTGCTGGACCGAGTCGCGCTGGCGCGGCTCTATCCGCGCGAGCACCTGGACCAGGTGCTGGCCACCTTCGGCTTCATCCTGTTCTTCAACGAGCTGACGCGCATCATCTGGGGTCCGGCGCCCATCAGCATGGGGCTGCCGTCCTGGCTGTCCGGCACCATCGACCTGCTCGGCGTGACCTATCCGCTATACCGCTTCCTCATCATCGTGGCGGGACTGGCGGTGGCGGCCGGCTGCTACGCGCTGATCCACCGCACGCGGCTCGGCATGCTGATCCGCGCCGGCTCCACCGACCGCATGATGGTGGGCGCGCTGGGCGTGAACATCGCGCGGCTGAACACGCTGCTGTTCGTGCTGGGCGCGGTGCTGGCCGGCGTGGCGGGGCTGATGGCGGGCCCGATCCTGTCGGCGCAGACCGGCATGGGCGAGCCGATCCTGATCCTGACGCTGGTGGTGATCGTCATCGGCGGCATCGGCTCGGTGCGCGGCGCCTTCCTGGCGGCGCTGATGGTGGGCCTGGTCGACACGCTGGGCCGCGCGCTGCTGCCGGCCCTGCTGCGCGCGGCGCTGCCGCCGGCGGCGGCCAACGCGGCCGGCCCGGCGATCGCCTCGATGCTGATCTATGTCGTCATGGCGCTGGTGCTGGCGCTGCGGCCGCAGGGCCTGTTCCCCGTGCGGCACGGATAGGAGACCTCGACATGCTTCGATTCTCTCCCCGCGCGCTGGCTGCCGGTTCGCTGCTGCTGGTGCTGGCGCTGGTGCCGCTGTATGCGCAGTGGCAGGGCGAACCCTTCCTGCTGGCGCTGTTCGGCCGGGTGCTGGTGTACGGCATCGCCGCGCTGGCCCTGAACCTGCTGCTCGGTTACGGCGGCATGGTCAGCTTCGGCCATGCGCTGTACCTGGGCCTGGGCGCCTACGCCGTGGGCGTGCTGAGCCACCACGGCATCGAGAACGGCTGGCTGCACCTGGCGGCCGCGCTCGGCGCCTGCGCCCTGGTCGGCCTGGTCAGCGGCTACGTGGCGCTGCGCACCTCCGGCATCGCCTTCATCATGATCACGCTGGCTTTCGCGCAGATGTTCTATTTCCTGGCCACCGGGCTGGAAGGCTACGGCGGCGACGACGGCATGTCGCTGTTCGCCGGCAGCGACTTCAGCCTGTTCCGGCTCGACACGCCGCTGGCGCTGTACTACGCGGCGTTCGGCGTGCTGCTGCTGGCGCTGGCCGCGCTGCACCGGCTGATCCATGCCCCCTTCGGCATGGCGCTGCGCGGCTGCCAGGCCAATGAGCGGCGCATGCGCGCGCTGGGCTACGCCACGCTGCGCTACCGGCTGGCGGCCTATGTGCTGTCGGCGATGCTGTGCGGCGTGGCGGGCGTGCTGCTGGCCAATCTGACGCTGTATGTCTCGCCCTCGTACCTGGCCTGGACCACCTCCGGCGAACTGATCGTGATGGTGGCGCTGGGCGGCATGGGCACGCTGTTCGGCCCGGTCGCCGGCGCCCTGGCCTTCCTGCTGCTGGAGGAAGGGCTCAAGCTGCTGACCGACCACTGGATGCTGCCGATGGGCCTGCTGATCGTGGGCGTGGTGCTGCTGTCGCGGCGCGGCCTGTACGGCGCCTTGCCGGAAACGCCCTGGCGTCCGGCCGCCGCGCGCGCCCTGCCCTGCCCCACCGGAGAACCGCGATGAGCGCGCTGCGCGTCGAACACCTGCTCAAGCGCTACGGCGGCCTGACCGTCACGGACGATCTGTCGCTGGAGGTGCGGCCGGGCGAGCTGCACGCCGTGATCGGCCCCAACGGCGCGGGCAAGACCACGCTGATCGGCCAGCTCAGCGGCGAGCTGCGGCCGGACGGCGGCCGGGTGCTGCTGGACGGCGTGGACGTGACCCGCATGCCCATCGAACGGCGCGTGCGGCGCGGGCTGGCGCGCTCGTACCAGATCACCTCGGTGTTCAAGCCCTTCACCGCGCTGGAGAACGTGGCCATGGCGGTGCAGGCGCGGCGCGGCCACAGCTTCCGCTTCTGGCGGCCGGCGCGCGCGACGCCGGCGCTGCGGGAACCGGCCCGCGCGGCGCTGGAACTGGCCGGCCTGGGCCGCCGCGCCGATGTGCCGGCCGGCGCGCTGGCGCATGGCGAGCTGCGCCAGCTGGAGCTGGCCATGGTGCTGGCCTGCCGCCCGACCCTGCTGCTGCTGGATGAACCCATGGCGGGCATGAGCCAGCACGAATCCGAGGCCATGACCGCGCTGCTGCACGGGCTGCGCCGGCAATACAGCATCCTGCTGGTGGAGCACGACATGCAGGCGGTGTTCGCCCTGTCCGACCGCGTCACCGTGCTGGTGTACGGCCGCGTCCTGGCCTGCGGCAGCGCGGACGAGATCCGCAACGATCCCCAGGTGCGCGAATGCTATCTGGGCAGCGAACGCCGGCGCGCGGACCGCCGCCCGCAGGGAGTCGCGGCATGAGCGCGCTGCTGTCGCTGCGCGGCGTCACCGCGCACTATGGCGCCAGCCAGGCGCTGTTCGGGATCGACCTGGAGATCGGGGCCGGCGAATTCGTCTCGCTGCTGGGCCGCAACGGCATGGGCAAGTCCACCACGGTCAAGGCCATCATGGGCCTGAACCGCGCCAGCCGGGGCGAGATCCGCTTCGACGGGCGCGACATCGGCGCGCTGCCGGCCTACCAGGTGGCGCAGTGCGGCATCGGCCTGGTGCCCGAGGGCCGGCACATTTTCCCCAATCTGTCGGTGCGCGAGAACCTGGTCGCCACCGCGCACAACCGCCAGCGGCTGGCGCAGCCCTGGACGCTGGAGCGCGTCTACGCGCTGTTCCCCCGGCTGGCTGAACGCGCCCGCCACCTGGGCAGCCACCTGTCCGGCGGCGAGCAGCAGATGCTGGCCATCGGCCGCGCGCTGCTGACCAATCCGCGCCTGCTGATCCTGGACGAGGCCACCGAGGGCCTGGCGCCGGTGGTGCGCGAGGAAATCTGGCGGGCGCTGGACGGCCTGAAGCGCACGGGGCTGGCGGTGCTGTGCATCGACAAGAACCTCGAACCGCTGCTGGCGGCGGCCGACCGCCACGCCATCATCGAGACGGGCCGGGTGGCCTGGAGCGGCGATTCCCAGGCCTTCATCGACGACGAGGCGCGCCTGCTGCGCTATCTTTCGGTATAGTTCGCGGCCCGAGGGTACGCGTTTCCGGCCCGATCCGCCCATATATCCCTACGAAACCGTAGGTCTTGATAAAGCACAATATCTAGTCAACCCAAACCAGTGATACACTACCTATAGTGTTGTCACTCCAGCCGCCTCGATAGCCCCGCCGCCATCCGGCACGGGCTTCCGAGCGACGGCACATGCCCCGCCAGCCCTGGCGGTCGGCCCCAATCTCGAACCCGAACATTCCGATCACTCGGAAGGACGTCGCTCGTCCTTTCCCAGCCGCAGGAGCTATGCAGTCCGCCATGGAAAAACAAGCAGCAATGATGGTCACCAAGCGTGATGGGCGTATGGAGCCCATCGATCTGGACAAGATCCACCGCGTCATCGACTGGGCCGCCAACGGCCTGGAGAACGTCTCGGTGTCGCAGGTGGAAATGCGTTCGCATATCCAGTTCTACGACGGCATCCGCACCGACGCCATCCACGAGACCATCATCAAGTCCGCCGCGGACCTGATTTCCGAGGAAACGCCCAACTACCAGTACCTGGCCGCGCGCCTGGCGATCTTCCACCTGCGCAAGATCGCCTACGGCCAGTTCGAGCCGCCGCACCTGTACGACCACGTGCGCAACCTGACCGAACAGGGCAAGTACGACGCGCACCTGCTGGCCGACTACAGCCGCGAGGAATTCGACGAGCTGAACGGCTACATCAACCACTGGCGCGACATGAACTTCGCCTACGCCGCGGTCAAGCAGATGGAGGGCAAGTACCTGATCCAGAACCGCGTCACCAAGCGCATCTACGAAAGCCCGCAGTTCCTGTACCTGCTGGTGGCGATGTGCCTGTTCGCGAAGTACCCCGCGCAGACGCGCCTGGGCTACGTCAAGCGTTTCTACGACGCGGTGTCGCGCTTCAAGATCTCGCTGCCCACGCCCATCATGGCGGGCGTGCGCACGCCGATGCGCCAGTTCAGCTCCTGCGTGCTGATCGAATGCGACGACGATCTGGACAGCGTCAACGCCACCACCAGCGCCATCGTCAAGTACGTGTCGCAGCGCGCCGGCATCGGCATCAACGGCGGCCGCATCCGCGCCCTGGGCAGCGAGATCCGTGGCGGCGAAGCGCTGCACACCGGCTGCCTGCCCTTCTTCAAGATGTTCCAGGCGGCGGTCAAGTCGTGCTCGCAAGGCGGCGTGCGCGGCGGCGCGGCCACCCTGTTCTACCCGCTGTGGCACCTGGAAGTCGAATCGCTGCTGGTGCTCAAGAACAACCGCGGCGTCGAGGAAAACCGCATCCGTCACCTGGACTACGGCGTGCAGGTCAACCGCCTGCTGTACCAGCGCCTGATCAAGTCGCAGGACATCACGCTGTTCTCGCCGCACGACACCCCGGGCCTGTACGAAGCCTTCTTCGCCGACCAGGACGAGTTCGAGCGCCTGTACCTGCAATACGAGCAGGATCCCGCCATCCGCAAGCGCAGCCTGCCGGCCGTGGAACTGTTCTCGCTGATGATGCAGGAGCGCGCCAGCACCGGCCGCATCTACATCCAGAACGTCGACCACTGCAACACGCACAGCCCGTTCGATCCCCAGGTCGCGCCGGTGCGCCAGTCGAACCTGTGCATGGAAATCGCGCTGCCGACCAAGGCGCTGAGCGATGTCAACGGCCCGGACGGCGAAATCGCGCTGTGCACGCTGTCGGCCTTCAACCTGGGCGCGCTGGAAACGCTGGACGAACTGGAAGGCCTGGCCGACCTGGCCGTGCGCGCGCTCGACGCGCTGCTCGACTACCCGGGCTACCCGATCCCGGCGGCGCGCGCCGCCACCATGAAGCGCCGCCCGCTGGGCGTGGGCGTGATCAACTACGCCTACTACCTGGCCAAGCACGGCACGCGTTATTCCGAACCGGCCGCGCTGGGCCTGACGCACCGCACCTTCGAAGCCATCCAGTACTACCTGCTGAAGGCCTCGTCGCAGCTGGCGCGCGAGTTCGGCCCCTGCTCGGGTTTCAACGAAACCACCTACAGCGCCGGCGTGCTGCCGATCGACAGCTACAAGAAGGACGTGGACGGCATCTGCGCCGAACCGCTGCGCCTGGACTGGGAAGCGCTGCGCGCCGACATCCGCGAGCACGGCCTGCGCAACTCCACGCTGACGGCGCTGATGCCCTCGGAAACGTCCAGCCAGATCGCCAACGCCACCAACGGCATCGAACCGCCGCGCGGCCTGGTGTCGGTCAAGCAGTCCAAGGACGGCATCCTGCGCCAGGTGGTGCCGGAATTCGAGCGCCTAAAGGACAAGTACGAACTGCTGTGGCAGATGTCCGGCAATGAGTCCTACCTGAAGCTGGTCGGCATCATGCAGAAGTTCGTCGACCAGTCGATCTCGGCCAACACCAACTACGACCCGCAGCGCTACGAAGGCGGCCGCGTGCCGATGAAGCAGCTGCTCAAGGACCTGCTGCTGGCCTACAAGTACGGCCTGAAGACCCTGTACTACCACAACACCCGCGACGGCGCCGACGATGCGCACGGCGAAGTGCAGGACGACGGCTGCGCCGGCGGCGCCTGCAAGATCTGACGAAAACATCCGCATCATGGCTTACAGCATTTTTTCCCAGACCAGCAACAACCCGTTGACCGAACCGATGTTCTTCGGCCAGCCGGTCAACGTCGCGCGCTACGACCAGCAGAAATACGCGATCTTCGAGAAGCTGATCGAGAAGCAGCTGTCGTTCTTCTGGCGGCCCGAAGAGGTCGACATCTCGCAGGACCGCCTGGACTACCAGGGCCTGCCCGAGCATGAGAAGCACATCTTCATCAGCAACCTGAAGTACCAGACGCTGCTGGATTCGATCCAGGGCCGCAGCCCCAACGTCGCCTTCCTGCCGCTGGTGTCGCTGCCCGAGCTGGAGACCTGGATCGAGACCTGGGCGTTCTCGGAGACGATCCACTCGCGCTCGTACACGCACATCATCCGCAACATCGTCCCCGATCCCTCGGTGATCTTCGACGACATCGTCAGCAACGAGAACATCCGGCTGCGCGCGGCCGACATCGCCTCGTACTACGACGACCTGATCGGCCCGTCCATGCTGTACGCGCAGCTGGGCGTGGGCGAGCACGTCATCAACGGCAAGACGCATCGCATCTCGGAATACGAGCTGAAGAAGAAGACGTATCTGTGCCTGATGAGCGTGAACATCCTGGAAGCCATCCGCTTCTACGTCAGCTTCGCCTGCTCGTTCGCCTTCGCGGAACGCAAGCTGATGGAAGGCAACGCCAAGATCATCCGCCTGATCGCCCGCGACGAGGCGCTGCACCTGACCGGCACGCAGCACCTGCTGAACATCATGCGCTCGGGCCAGGACGACCCGGACTTCGCCAAGATCGCGCGCGAGACCGAGCAGGAATGCTTCGAGATGTTCAAGCGCGCCGCCACCCAGGAAAAGCTCTGGGCCGAGTACCTGTTCCGCGACGGCTCCATGATCGGCCTGAACAAGGACATCCTGAGCCAGTACGTCGAGTACATCACCAACCTGCGCATGACGGCCGTGGGCCTGGCGCCGGCCTTCGCCCAGGTCAAGCACAACCCGATCCCGTGGATCAACACCTGGCTGTCCTCGGACACCGTGCAGGTCGCGCCGCAGGAAGTGGAACTGAGCTCCTACCTGGTCGGCCAGATCGACGCCCAGGTATCGCCCGACGACCTGAGCGACATCGAGCTGTGACGACCGTCTCCACGTCCGACGCCACGTTCCGCCTGCAAGAGGGCGAGACGCTGCTGGAGGGCCTGGAGCGCACCGGGCACGATGTCGAGTACCAGTGCCGCAGCGGCTACTGCGGCACGTGCCGGCTGAAGCTGGAGGCCGGCAAAGTGTCGTACACGACGGCACCGCTGGCCTTCGTCGCGCCGGGCGAGGTGCTGCCCTGCTGCTGCCGGCCCGACGGCCCCGTCGCCGTCGCGTGCTGGCTGCGGCAGGCGGACGAGGCGCTTTCGGAACCCTGACGGCCCTCAGAAGCCTTGCGCCAGCGCCTTGGCGGTATCGCCGGCCGACTTGCCCTGATTGACCGCGTCGGTCAGTTCCGTGACGAACCAGGGCAGCACCAGCTTGGTGCCGCTATCCGACAGCCCGATGCGCAAGCCTTCCCGCGAAGCGGCCGGCGCGGCCGTGCCTTGCGGCGCGTCGTCGGTCCGCACCACGACGGGCTTGGGCGTGTCCGGGGGAACCTCGGGCGCGACGGGCGGGGCCGACACGGCCGCCGTCGCGCAGAGCAAGGCGGCGGCGGCAAGGGTCTGCATACGATGTAAGGTCGGCATGATGGGCATCCTCTGTAAGCGGGAGAAGTCGGTCGCGGCCGCCCGCGCTCCCGCGCGCGCCTCGGCCATGACTGAGCGCATTGTGCGCCCGGCCCCGGCGCATTTGTGCGGGAGACTTGTGTTCATCTGTGAAGATCTGTGGGGCGCGGCGGCGTCGGCCCGCCGCCGCCTTTTTCCAAGCCTGGGCTTGGCATTGTCCGGCGCGCGGGCCGGAGCCGCCCTTGCGGCCCATCCAATACTCCGATAAAACCTGTCCCTATCATCAATACGGAAGCAATCGTGCGCGCCTGGACCCGTTCCGCCCTCTTACACTGCCTGTCGCTGTTCCTGTTCGTCCTGGGCCTGAACCTCGCCACGACCGCCTCCGCCGCCCTGCCCGGCCCGCTGGGCGCGCTGACCGGAGCCAGCGCCGAAAAACCGGTCGACAACGCGCAGCTGAAGCAATCGCTCGACCAGGTCATCCAGACGCTGGAAAACGACAAGACGCGCACGGAACTGCTGAACCGCCTGAAGCAATTGCGCGACGCGACCAAGCAGGATACGCAGACAGCCCAGGGCGGCATCCTCGCCTTCATTCGAGAAGCCGCCGAAAGCCTGGAGAAACAGCTCGACGGCCCCAACAGCCCGGTGGCGCGCTGGAGCACGCTGTACCGGCAGGCGCGGACCGAGATCACAACCGGCCTGCCCGCCTGGCGCGAATGGCCGTCGCTGATCCGGGACTTCCTGATCGTCACGGCGATCTGGGCGGGCCTGGCGCTGGGCCTGCGCTGGATCACCCGACGCCTGGCACGCCGCCGCGAGGCAGCCAGTACTCCGCCCAGCCGGTCGCAGCCCAGGCAGCTGCTGTGGATGGCGGCGGTGCAGCTGGCGCCCTGGGCCATCGCCTTCGTGATCACGCTGTACCTGTCCGTCGCCATGCCCGATTCCGTGGGACAGCTCGGCGCGCTGGTGCTGGCCTATGTGCTGCTGGCCGGCGCGCTGTTCTCGTCGCTGTCGCTGATCTGCCTGACGCTGCTGGACGGCCCGCACCGTACCCGGGCGCTGGACATCCTGCACCGGCGCGCGCTGCCGCCACTATGGCTGATCGGCAGCCTGGCCGCGCTGGGCGATTCGCTGCACGATCCGGAAATCATGAGCGTGTTCGGGCCCGGCGTCTCGCAATTCGCGGGCCTGCTGGCCAACGTGACGGCGGCGCTCCTGAGCGCGCTGTTCGTGCTGCGCTTTCGACGCCCCATCACCCACCTGATCCGCAACCAGCCGCGCGAGCGCCGCGCCACGCGCCACGGCCTGCAGGAGCTGCTGCGGCTGATCGGACCGCTGTGGTTCGTGCCGTTCCTGCTGCTGGTGGGCATCTCGCTGATCAGCACGGTGGCGGCCGCCGACGACAGCGGCCAGGTCATGCGCCGGGCCCTGCTGTGCGCGCTGGTGGCGATCGTGGGCATGGCCGTCGGCGGCGTCATCCGCCGCGCCTATGCGCGCGGCGGCCGCGACGGCAACCGGCGCATGGCCTACCGGGGGCAGCTCAGGTATTTCGGCTACACCCTGCTCTATATCGCCAACCTGCTGCTGTTCGTGGAAATCGGCCTGCGCGTGCTGGGCATGTCGCTGGCCGGCCTGATGGAGGGCGGTGGTTCGCAATTCGGCCCGCGCGCGGCCAGCTTCGTCGGCACCATGCTGGTGGCCTGGCTGATCTGGATCCTGACGGACACTGCCTTGCAGCACGCCCTGGGCACCAGCGGCAAGAACCGCGCCAATGTCCGCGCGCTGACCATGCTGCCGCTGATCCGCAACACCATCATGGCGACCATCGCCGTGATCGCCATCATCGTGGCGCTGGCCAACATGGGCATGAACGTCACGCCGCTGCTGGCCGGCGCCGGCGTCATCGGCCTGGCCATCGGCTTCGGCGCGCAGTCGCTGGTCACGGACCTGATCACGGGCCTGTTCATCATCATCGAGAACTCCCTGTCCATCGACGACTACGTGGATGTGGGCAACCACCTGGGCACGGTCGAGGGGCTGACCATCCGCACCGTGCGACTGCGCGACCTGGACGGCGTGGTGCACACGATTCCGTTCAGCCAGATCAAGACCATCAAGAACTACTCGCGCGAGTTCGGCTACGCCATGTTCCGCTGGCCGGTGCCGGCCACCATGCTGATCGACGACGCCGTGGCCCTGGTCCGCGAAGTGGCGGCGGAGCTGCGCGGCGACCCCACGATCTATCCCTTCATCTGGTCGCCCATGGAACTGCAGGGCGTGGAGAGCTTCGACAACGGCCAGGCCGTGCTGCGCTTCCGCTTCAAGACCGCGCCGCTGCGGCAATGGGAAGTGCAGCGCGCCTTCAATCTGCGGCTGCGCCGCCGGCTGGACCAGGCCGGGCTGGAACCGTCGATGCCGCGCCTGAACGTGCAGCTGTCGCGGATGCGCCAGTCCCGCAATCCCGAGCGGGACGAGGCGTCGGACAAGCCGGCCTGACGCCCCGGGCTCAGCCGCCTTCGATCTCCGGCACGAACAGATAGCCCTCGCCCCGGATCGTCTTGATGCGGGACGAGGCATGCCAGTCCGCTTCCAGCTTGCGGCGCAGCCGGCTCACCCAGGCGTCGATGTTGCTGCGCTGGTCGGAATTGCTGATGCCGCGCAGCCGCAGCATCAGCGCTTGCCGGGACAGCACCCTGCCCGCTTCGCTCGCCAGCGCCCAGAGCACCTCGAATTCCATCGTGGTCAGGGCCACCTCGGCGCCGCGCTGCCAGGCCAGGCGTTGCTCGCAGTCGATGACCAGTTCGCCGAATGCCAGCCGATGCGGCGCCAGCGGCGACCGATTGCGCCGGCGCAACAGCGCGCGTATCCGCGCCAGCAGCACATGTGGCGACACGGGCCTCACCACATAGTCGTCGGCGCCCGCGTCCAGGGCCTGGACTTGCGCCTGGCCGTTGCGGATATCGGAGAGCATCAGGATCGGCACGGCCGAGAGGGCGCGCAGATCGCGGCAGACTTTCAGCCCATCCCGGCCGGGCGGCGACGCGTCCAGCACCACGATCTCGGCGCAATGCCGACGAAACGCCTGGACGGCCAGATCGCCGCGCCTGACCTGCGCCGGGTCGAAATCGTGCTGCGCGAGAAACGCCGCCATCCGGTCGGACTGCGTCAGGTCGCCGGCGATGAGCAGGATCTTGGCCATGGGAAAGTCCGTCGTCAGTGCAGGGCGTCGGCCGCCGGCGGGTCGAGCTGCCGCTTGAGCGCGACGCTGGATCCGGCGTCATAACCGGGCCACGGCGCGAAAACCTCGCGATAGTGCCGTCCCAGCAGCACCGACGTGGGGCAGCGATACTCGGCGACGTCGTCATCCAGGCGCACCAGCAGCACATCGCCCACGCAGGCCCGCTGCTCGCCGGCCAGGGCGGGCGCGACCTTGCGCGTGGCGCTCGGGTCGCGGAAGAAGGTCGCATGGTCCACGACGGCCAGGCAGACATAGACGCCGGCGATCGCCCCCAGCCACAAGCGCCCCGTGCCCGGCGCGGCGCGGCGGGCAC
>NZ_JCBANH010000051.1:0-42566 GCF_059760925.1 Achromobacter sp. 1011791174 | reverse complement strand
AAGGCACCCTCACCCCCACGTCCTACAAAGGCACCTGGACCGACGCCAAAACCGGCAAGCAGCGCCATTTCGACCTGAAACGCGTCGCTCAATACGACACCGCCCAGCTAGAACAAGACCGCAAGCAAGCCCGCGCCACCCAGGTCAACCTGGGCGACGTGGACCTGAACGCCGGCATCACTTCCACCCGCGCCCCCTACGACACACTGAAACTCACCGGCCACGCCAAACCCGTCGGCAAGGAAATCGGCAACGCCACCGTCGCCTATCAAATGTGGCAGGACCCGCGCACCAAATTCCTGTATCCCCGCCTGACCCGCCATCCCGACCCGCAGGTCATGCAGCGCATCAACTACCTGCTGGAGCAGCGCCATTGGCAAAAGAGCCTGGGCGCGCTGGACTGCAAGGCGACCGCGTACACCAGCACCAATCCCATGGCTGGCACGCTGGGCGGGTTTGATGAAGAGGATGTGAAAGTGACTTGGCTGTCGCGCGCGCTGATGACCGTGACGGAATCGGGCAGCCTGGATTGCGGCGGCGTACATCCGTACAACCATTTCGATGCCTATACCTTCGACCTGCTGCGCGGCGAGTATCTGGACTGGAACCGGGTGTTTGACGCCTATGTGCCCGGCAAGCGCACGTTCGGCGGCGAGAAGAGCGCGGCGCTGCTGACGCTGGTGAAGCAGGCGGTGGACCAGGGGCCGGACGCCAGCAAGGCCGACCAGCATCCGAACCTGGAGGATTGCGCAGACCTGTGGCCGGACTATCTGGCGCTGGGCGCGCAGGCGCCGGGCGCCTTGAGCCTGTCGGTGTCGGGCGTGGGGCATTCCTCGGGCGCCTGCCTGGGCACGCATGCCCAGGTGCCGTTCAAGGCGCTGACGCCGTATCTGAAACCGGGCGGCGAGGCGTATCTGGTGCGGGACTGAACCGGACGGCGCTGACGGGCGTATAGTCGTGCGATCAATAAAAGCCAGATGCATGGCGCGCCGCTGAAAAACATGATTCGGGGAATTCGATGCGCACCGGCAGAGCAATCCTGTCCATCCTGATTCTTGCCCTGTGTTCGGTATCGCCAGCCCATTCGGAAGGGATTTGGCATACCGACTCGGCCGGCTGTCGCGTGATCAAGCGGGCGGCCCAGCTCAGTCCGGGCTATTCATATGGATGGAGCGGCGCTTGCAAGAACGGGTATGGCGAAGGCGCCGGGACCCTTACGAAGTACTTGAATGGACACGTGATGTCCACGGCGACAGGCGTGCTAGTGCATGGGGCCTGGCAAGGGAAGGTCGTGGCCCAGGAGCGCCAAGGGGAGGCCCAGGAGTACTTTTATGTCGATGGTGAACTCAGCAACAAGGCGGCTCCCGCCGGCGCCTCGCCGGAAAGCAAGGTAGCAAGCAGCCCAGGCAGCGGCAGTGTTCCTCCTAAAGCTGCCGCTGTGCCCGGCAGCGCCACACGGACGGCATCAACCCCTGCAGCCGCCAGTTCGAAAGAACGATCGACGGCCTCCGCGAACTGTCCGGTTGAAACGACGATTTCCAGCCCCTCCCACGGGGCGATCACGCTGAAGTTCGCGGCCCTGCGCGAGAAAATGCTCTCGAAAGCAGAGTTGGATGCGTACTTCCAGGATCTGGTGGCGCTCCAGCGGGAAGCCAGCACAAACGTTCAAAACAACGGGCTGCGCATCTACTCCGCCTACGGCATGACCGACACGCCGCGGCAACGCGCATTGCTCGGGTGCGAGGGGAATTCAGGTGGCGCCTGCGCCGACCTGGTCATCAACAGGGAACCGCCGAACTTCGCTGACACCATCACGCCACGGCTGAAGGTGTATCAGTGCCATCGTGACGCGGGATGGCCCTCGGCCAGTGATTCCACATCACCGCGCGGCAAGACGCCGATATCAACGACCGCCGCGCCTGCCGGTGCTCGGCCGCAGGCGCCGGCACAGGAAAATGATCATGCGCCGTACATCTCGGGCAAATGCGTGCGCATCGTCCAAAGCGGCAAAGGCGTGTCGGACGCGTACAAACGGATCCAGAACGATTGCGCGATGCCCGTGGCCGTCACGTTCTGCCTTGAAGCGCCCGGGCCGATCAATCAATGCCTGAATCCCCTCAGGTATGGCCTCAGCGACGTCATACCCGCCAAAAAGTCCCAACTGACGGCGGACGCGATTCAAGGGCCTTGGACCGCGTGGTTCTTTGTCTGCGATATGAGCAATCCGAAGAAGCACAGATGCCTGGTGCCCAAGGATATTGCGGGAGCCGGCGCGTTCAGGGATTGATGGATGATGGCGCTACGGCTCGACTCGCTCACGAGTCGAGCCGAGGCCGATCGACTGCGGATATCGGTACCGCTCGGCGTCAGACCCTCTGCCTGCCCTCCAACGCAGCGCGATCCGACAGCGGCCAATACTCTCCAACCAGCCGCTCCCTCGGAAACGAAGTGATATCAGCAGTACTCAACCCCACGCTATCCACCGAGATGATCTGCGCGGCCAACCGTCGATAACCCGCCCGAAAGTGATTGGCCCCCTTGATGGCGATGAGCTTGTACGCGTTGACGTCGATGCCGTGCAGGAAGAACGGTTCCTCGTCGTAGATCTGTTCGGCGCGCGAGGCGACGATGACGTCCACGCCCTGAATGACCAGGCGGCACATGGCGCCCAGGTCGAAGCGCACGCCTTCGAACATGGAGCCGGCGCGGTTGATGAAACGGCCGTCGGTGATGGCCTTGACGTAGGCATTCACGCGCAGCGGTTCGCCCTGGAAACGCCCCTGCTTGCCGCCCAGCGACACGCTGATGGTGGCGCCCACGCCGGCCTGACGGGCCTGTTCGACGACGGCGGCGTCGTTGATCGACGCGAAACAGCAGGTGCCGGGCGCGGGCTGGGCGTCGAGGACGGCGCGCAGCAAGTGGGTGCCGTCGCCGGGCGTGCCACCGCCGGGGTTGTCGGCGTATTCGTTGACGACGACCGGGCCGTGCGCGGCGGCCAGGGCCTGCGCCACGCCCTCGGCCGGGCTGGGAAAGGACGGGCGGAAGTTCTCGCGGCGCGTCCAGATCCATTGCGCGACTTCGTCAGCGCAGCGCTCGGCCAGCACAAGGTCGCCGGCGGTGGTGCAGACCACGGCGGGGCACGGCGCGGCGATGTCCGCGTAGGGAAAGCCGTGGAACCATGAACAGTCGATGACGCCGGGCCGCTGGGCCAGTTCGGCGCAGACGGCGTTGACCTCGGCGGGAATGAAGCCTTCCTGCGTGGTGACGATGTAGGGCAGCATGGGCAGGCGGCGCATGACGGTCACTGGCCGTAGGCGGCCGGCGATGATCTCGCGCAGCAGCGCCACCGCCTCCACGCCCCGATCATGAAAATCCGTGTGCGGATAGAGCTTGCAAGGCAAGGTCAGTTCGCAGCTGTCGCGCATGGCCTCGGTCATGTTGCCGTGCAGGTCGTAGACGGCGGCGATGGGCGTGGCGGGGCCAACCAGTTCGCGCACGGCCACGCACAGGTCGCCCTCGATGTCTTCGACGCCGTCGGCCACGCCGGCGCCGTGCAGCGCCAGCAGCACGCCGTCCACCGGCAGCGCGGCGCGCAGGCCGTCGAGGATGCGGCGTTTCATCTGGGCGTAGGCCTGGGCCTCGATGGTGCCGGACGGCGTGGCCTGGCCGACGTAGCCGCAGACCAGTTCCGCGCCGGCCTGCCGCGCGCCTTCGATGAAGCCGCCGACCTGGTGGTTGGATCTGTCGAAGGCTTGCAGGATCTGGTCCTGGCCGCTGTATTGCTCGAAGGCGCGCAGCGGGGTCTGGCCGGCGAATTCAGCGGCGTAGGTGTTGGTTTCGTGGATCAGGCCGGCGACGGCCAGACGCAGCGGTGTTGCGGGTGTGCTTGCCATGTTGCGTGCTCTTCAGCGATTGACTTTCTTGGGGTCGAAACTCAGCGCGATCAGGGCGCTGACCAGCAGCGCGCCCGCGATCACGTAGATGGCCGGCGCGGTGCTGTGATAGATGTCGCGGATCCAGCCGATCAGGTAAGGGCTGACAAAGCCGCCCAGGTTGGCCAGGCTGTTGATGATGCCGATGGACGCGGCCGCCGTGGCGCCGCCCAGGAAGGCGGTGGGCAGCGTCCACATGATGGGCGAGAAGCTAATGATGCCGGCGGCGGCCACGGACAGCGCGATCACGGCCAGCGTCAGGTTGGTGCCGGCGAAGACGCTGGCGACCAGGCCCACGGCGCCCAGCACCAGGATGAAGACCAGGTGCCAGCGGCGCTCGCGGCGCAGGTCCGAGCTGCGTCCGACCAGCACCATGGCCACCATGGCGACCAGATAGGGAATGGCGCTCAAGAGGCCGATGCGCACGCCGCCTTCGGCGCCGGCGTCCTTGATCAGCGTGGGCAGGTAGAAGCCCAGCGTGTACAGCGCCATCATCGCCGGGAAGGTCATGGCGATGATTTTCCAGATGCGCGCGTCGCGCAGCGCCCGCAGCAGCGGCATGTGTTCGCGGCCGGCGTTGTCTTCGGCGATGTCGCGGGTGATCAGGTCGCGCTGTTGCTGCGTGAGCCAGGTGGCGTCCTGCACGCGGTTGGACAGGATGAGCAGCACGCCGATGGCCAGCGGAATGGTCGGCAGCGCTTCCAGCACGAACAGCCATTGCCAGCCCGGATGGCCGCCGACCAGATGGAAGCGTTCCATGATCCAGCCCGACAGCGGGTTGCCGATCAGCCCGGCCACGGGGATGCCGGCCTGGAAGATGGCGGTCATCTTGGCGCGGCGGCGGTTCGGAAACCAGTACGTCAGATAAAGGATCACGCCCGGATAGAAACCGGCCTCGGCCACGCCCAGCAGGAAGCGCACGGTGTAGAACTGCCAGGGCGTGGTGACGAAGGCCATGACGCCCGACAGGATGCCCCAGGAAATCATGATGCGCGCGATCCACAGGCGCGCGCCGACGCGGTGCATGATGAGGTTGCTGGGCACCTCGAACACCATGTAGCCGATGAAGAACAGCCCGGCGCCCAGACCATAGGCCGCTTCGCTGAATTGCAGGTCCGCCAGCATGTTGAGCTTGGCGATGCCGATGTTGATGCGGTCCAGGTATGCGACCACGTAGCAGAGCATCAGGAAGGGGATGAACCGCAGCGCGACCTTTCTGTAGGTCGCGTTTTCAAAGGCTTGCTGGTCCGGGGTTGCGGCCCGGCCGGCGGGTAGGGAAGCGCTGGCGCTCACGGGTTGTCTCCTTGGAATGTCGTTGTTGGTATGGGGGTCTGCCTGGGATCGGCTGGGGATCTGCTGGGGCTCTGCCTGATATCCGCGGGATATCGGAACGTGGCGGCTCAGGCCGCGCGGCGCGGGCGCAGCGTCCTGGCGTGTTCCTGGAAGCCGAGCAACGCATCACGCGGCACCAGCGATCCGCCGGTGGCCCAGATGACGTGCGTGGCGTTGGCCATGGCAAGACCCTGCGCATAGGCCCGGCCGGCGGCCGAGCCCTGCAGCCAGCCCGGCCCCGAGACGGCGGCGGCGGCCGAGGGTTCGACCTCGGCGTCCAGGCTGTCCTTCAGCGCCAGCAGGTTCAGGTACAGCTCGTCGTCCGACACGGTGAAGACGCCGCCCAGTTGCGGCGTCATCAGCGACGCCACCAGCTCGGATGCCTGCCCGACCGCCAGGCCGTCGGCCTCGGTGCGGTTGTCCAGGCCCAGGTCGTAGACGGACGTGGGAGCCTGCATGCCGGCGGCCAGCTGCACCAGCATGCAGGGCGAGGCGACCGGCTCGGCGAAGAAGCAATGCACGTGGTCGCCGTACAGCGCCTTGAGTCCGTGGGTGATGCCGCCCGGCGCGCCGCCGACGCCGCAGGGGATGTAGACGAACAGCGGATGTTCGGCGTCGACCTTGCGGCCCGCCTCGGCCAGTTGCCGCGCCAGGCCGCGCGCGGCGGCGGCGTAGCCGAAGAACAGCAGCTCGGATTGCTCGTCGTCGACGAAGTGGCTGCGCGGCGCGGCCAGCGCCTGCGCCCGGCCGGCGGCGACGGCCTGGGCGTAGTCGCCGGCGTGCTCGATGACGCGCACGCCGCGCTGGCGCAGGCGGTCTTTCTTCCATTCCTTGGCGTCGGCGGACATGTGCACCACGGCGTCAAAGCCCAGCGCGGCCGCCATGACGCCGATGCTCATGCCCAGGTTGCCGGTGCTGCCCACGGTCACGGCGTATTGGCCGAACAGCGCGCGGGCCTGTGGCGTCGCCAGCAGGCGGCGGTCGGCGTCGGCGTGGGGCAGCAGGCCGTGCTCCAGCGCGATGGACTCTGCAAGGGCCAGCACTTCATGAAAACCGCCACGGGCCTTGATGGAGCCGGCCACGGGGAGTTCGTCATCACGCTTGAGATACCAGCTGCCGGACGCCGAAGCGCCGCCCAGTTGCTGCTGCAAGGCCTGGGCGGGCATCAGGCGGGACTCGATCTGCCCACCCGCATTCGCCAACTCGGGAAACAGCCCGGCCAGCAGCGGCGCGCAGCGCGCCAGGCGCTGCTGCGCGTCGTCGATCCGATCCAGGGACGGCGCGTCGTCGGGCAGCGGGCCGCCCCGGGCCGGGTTGAGCCACAGCAGCGGCGTGCGGGATTGAAGCTGGGCTAATAACTGAGGATCGAGATTGACGGTCATCTTGCGCGGGCATGGGAAGGAACAGGCGCAGATCGTAGAAGCCGGCGGCGTGCAAGAATAGCGATGATTTCTAATCCTGCCATTAGCCTTACTTATTCCTGCCCTCTTCATGCCAGTCCATTTCGATTCCACGCTGCTGGGCGCGCTGCGCTGCTTTGACATGGCGGGCCGCCATCTCAGCTTCACCCGGGCGGCGGAGGCCATGAGCCTGACGCAGAGCGCGGTCAGCCAGCAGATCCGCCAGCTGGAAGACCGGCTGGGCTATCCGCTGTTCGTGCGGCGGCAGCGCGGGCTGACGTTCACGCCCAAGGGCGAGCAGCTGCACGCCACCATCAGCCGCGCGCTGGGCGACATCCAGCAAGAGATCGAGCGGCTGGGCCTGCCCGCGTCAGCCTTGCAGGTCAATTGCCTGCCCTCGTTCGCGCTGCAATGGCTGATGCCGCGCCTGACGGAATTCCATCGCCTGCAGCCGGACGTGTCGGTACGGCTGAAGGCGGAATTCCAGCCGCTGGACCGCAAGCGGATGGACGAGGAAGACATCGACATCGCCATCCGCTACGACCCGGACGACTACGGCCATTTACAGGCCGACGCGCTGATGGACGAATACCTGCTGGTGGTGGCCACGCCCGAGTATCTGGCCGCGCATCCGCAGTTCCGGGCCGGCAAGTCGCTGGACGGCGTGGCGTTTCTGCACGACGCCTCGCCCTGGGTCGGCGCGGCGGAGTTCATCGAGTGGCGCACCTGGATGCAGGCGCACCAGCCGCGCTGGCTCAAGCATCTGGACGGCCCGCAGTTCAACCTGGCCAGCCTGGCCATCGGCGCGGCTCTGAATCACCAGGGCGTGGCGATCGGGCGCAGCGCGATGGTGCATGACGAGGTCCGTAGCGGGCGGCTGGTCGATGTGTTCGGCAAGCACGTCGCGGCGCCGGCGCGGTATGTGCTGCTGTCGCGGCGGCCGCAGGAACGGCGCACGCGGATATTCTCGGAATGGTTGAAGGCGGAGTGCCGGGCGTTTGACGCGTCGCGGGCGTGATCAAAGACGTGTCGTGGGTGGCATAGGCAAGCCTTCGGCCGTCGCGAGCTTTTCCATCGCGGCTTCCAGGATGGCGCGCGCCTGACCCGCGGCCCGCTGCAAATCGCTGTGCAACTGGGCATCGTCCGCACTGCGCGAGGCGCATTGGGCGCTGTAGCGTTCGAAGCTACCCACCATCATCAACAGGTCCGCCAGATGTTTGGGACATTCGCATGCCAGCCCGCTGCCGGAAGCCATGATGGTCAGCAGCGCGCTTTCGTCAAAACGGATGTCGGGCAGGTGGGATGGCGGTTGTGGCGGAAGACGTTCTCCGGTCAGGGCCGAGCGGCACAGCAGCGCAAGCTCGTTTACATCGGCTGGAACGCGCGCAACCAGGCAGTCCTGGGCGCGAAGCGCCCGAATGGTGGCGCTGGCGCAGAAGCGATAGAGCACCACGACAGCGACCGCGCCCCAACGATTCTTGATGCCGGCGATCAGCGAAACCGCGTTGTCGTGCAATTCTGATTGCTCGATGACCAGGACTTCCACGCTGGCGTTTGGCGCGTCCTGCGCGGCCTGCTCAAGCTGGGAACGGCTGTATTCCAGCACCAGATCGGCTCTGTCGCGCGCGCTGCCCGCAATGCGCTTCGCAAGGTTGCTGCCAATTACCCCGATTCGAATGGGTCCGACGGCATCAGGCTGCGTGTATGCCGCATTGGCGAGTTCTTGCAGTTGGGCGTCAGGCATCAGGGCAAGCACGCCGATCGCATGGCCCTGGTCCACCAACTGTTTCAACAGGCTCAATTTGCGGACCTGTTCTGCGGAATACAAGCGCTGCCCACGTTCGGAGCGCTCCGTGTTGGAAAGGTTGTAGCGCCGCTCCCAGACACGCAGTGTTTCCGGGGAAAGTCCTGCCAGCCGCGCCGCCGCGCCGCTGCGATAACTCACGTGCTGCGGTTCCGAAGAAGCCTGATGTTCCATGTCGACGCCCTCCTTATGACCCGATATTGACCCGTTTTGTTTGTATTTTAGCGGGTCATTTTATGGACTGTGAAGATTTCGGCGCGTAAATTCACTTTCAAGCGGTTCACATGACCCACTCGATACCGCGCAACCGGGGCGCCAACCTCATCGTGCAGCCCCCCCTCGTCTATGAAAGGAGTCGATTATGAAACGCGTCCTGACCACCCTGACGTTCGCCCTCGCGCTCGGCACCGCGCAAGCCGCCGACATCGTGGACACAGCGAAGTCAGCAGGTTCCTTCAATACCTTGGTGACCGCGGTGCAAGCCGCGGGATTGGTCGACACGCTGAAGGGCCCCGGGCCGTTCACCGTGTTCGCGCCGACCGATGACGCATTCGCCAAGATCCCCAAAGACAAACTCGATGCGCTGCTGAAAGACAAGGCGGCCTTGACCAAGGTGCTCACCTACCATGTCGTGCCCGGCAAGGTGATGGCGAAGGACGTCAAGGCGGGCCCGGTGAAGACGGTTGAAGGCGATTCGTTGACCGTGGCCGTGAATGGCGGACAAGTCAGCGTCGACAACGCCAAGGTCGTGAAGACGGACGTGGTGGCGGACAACGGCGTGATTCACGTCATCGATACGGTGGTGATGCCCAAGTGACACGCGTCTGGCTGGATTACGCCAGCCGCATGGGACGATTGACTGGTTCATCGCGCCGTCCCCGGTAAGGTGCGATGAACCACTTTTTGTCTTTCCGCCACCGTGGTCCGCGCGCAGCGCATGGCGCGATGGTCTTGCTGATCCCCAGCGACAACATCGAGCCGGACGACTTCATCAACGAGCTGTACTGCCCGTTCTGCAAACGGGCCTGAAGCCCGCCAGCGGCCCTCGTCGTCAATTTCAGAATCCTCTGGTGGCGCGCGCCGCGCGGCCCCCGCATGATCTTCGAGCGCGCTTCATTGCGCGCCCTTTCTCCAGATCCTGCCAGGGCCACCATGACACTCCGCACATTGCTTCGCGCCGCCGCCTGCCTCCTGGCCATCCTGCCGTCGCCCGCGCCGGCCGACAGCACCGGCCGCCTGCAATTCCTCTATACCGCCTTCATGGACGTGCGCGGACTGGCCGCGAACACGCTGGAACACTGCGCGCGCGACAACCCCGCAACGCAAGCCATGCTGCAAGATCTGTACCAGGACTGGGACCGCAACCATGGCCGCCATCAGACCGAACTGCAAATGCTGATCCGCGCGCAGCTGGTCGAAGCCATCGGGCCGGAACAGGCCGAAGCCTTCATCGACAATGCCAGGATGCAGGCGCACAAGCAGCTGGCGCCCCGGTACTTTCCGCAACGGCCGGTGGCGGACAGCGCATACTTCTGCGGCAAGCTGCTGCCCCAGACCTTGCGGGGCGAGGTGCCGATGCTGCGCTTTGGGCAGTACGTGCGGGAATACAGGAAAGAGACGGCGCCCCGCGCGGGGCCTTAGCAGCGCGCGCTTGCCGTTCAGGGCGTCGGGACGGCTTCTGTTAAAACAGACCATCCAACCGGCCATGCGCCCAGCCGGCGCATGCCTGGACCCACGCCACCCGCGCCACCCGCCCTGAACGAAACACCCATGACCCAATCCGACTACGAAGCCGAACTGCTGCGCATCCTGCGCGCCCACGACGCCGCCGCCCGCGCCACGCTGACCGCGCTGATCGCCGCCCTGCCGCCCAAGGCGCGCGAAATCCACATCGTGGTGTTCCCCGACCAGGACGGCGAAGGCACGTTCTCGGTCGTGGCCAGCCTGGAAGGCCCGGACCTGTTCGTGCTCAACAAGGCCATCGAAGGCCACCGCTACCTGTTCGACGTGCGCCATACCGAAGACGGCATCGAGCCCGAGGTGCCCCTGTTCGGCTCGGACGAAGCCGGCTTCGACGTGCAGAACGTGATCGTCGACACGGCCATGCAGTGGGTCGGGGAATTGTGGGACGCCTGCGGACGCGGCCGTTCGCCGTTGCCGGGGCTGGTGTATGGCGAGGAAGGCTACGGCACGCGGGAACCGCTGGTCTTGCCCGTCTGACGCTTCGAGTATCGGGCGGCCCGGCGCGGCATCACGCCGCGCTCACCACGCCACATGGAACATCGCCTTGGCCAGCACCACGATCAGCACCATGTGACAGAACACGCTGACATGCATGCGCCGGCTCAGCGCCCCGCTCAGGCGCTGCCGCCGCGCCAGCGTCAACGCAGTGAGCACATGCGCCAGCACGCTAAGCGCCAGCGCGATCTTCAGCGACAGCAGGATGCCGAACGGCGAGCCCAACGGATCCGCCAGCGCGCCGCGATACTGCCAGGCCATTGCCAGCCCCGCCAGGTACAGCACCGCCACCGACCAGGGCAGCACCGCCCGCACGCGCGGCCCGAGCTGACCGCCCAGCGCCTTGCGCACGTCAACGGGCAGGCGCTTGTGCACCGGTTCCAGGAACAAGACTTCGAATGTCACCGTGCCGACGAAGAGAAAGGCGGCCAGCAGGTGCAGGATGAGGAACAGGGCATAGGCGTTCATGGCGTCATCGGATTCTGGCATCCGCGCGCCATCCGATGGCATGACAAAGATCAAGCCGCCCGACGCCGGCCGTGGATAGCCACGGCGCGCCGCCCAGAATGCCAAAGGCCGGACGTGGGGTTCCGTCCGGCCTTTGACGGGCCGCATGGCGGCCGGCGGCGAGTTTACTTCGGTTTCTTGCCAGACATGTCCTGCTCCACCACCATATCCAGCACATAGACCTTGGACGGCGCGTCGGCGGGCGGGTTCTTCCAGTCGTATTGCTTGACGCGCAGCACGGTGCGCACGCCGTCGCGGTGCTCGTAGCCGTCGATCGACTGGTACAGCGGATGCCACTTGTCGGTCGCGGGCTGCTGCACGCCGGACTCGCTGTAGCGGCGCTCGCGCACCTGCAGGCACTGGTAGTTGGGGATCATCGGGTGGCTGCACTTGACGCGCTTGGCGGCCACTTCCAGGAACATGGTCTCGCCCTTGCTGCCGTAACGGGTCTCGGGCGTGGGCTCGCCGGTGAACTTGAGCACGGCGCCGTCCTGGGCGACCAGTTGCAGCACGGGTTCGGGCGCGTCGGTGGCGACCGAGGCGCGCAGGTCGCCCTTGATGCGCTGGCCCACTTCGGCGTCCAGCGCCATCAGGCTGGGTTCGCAGGCCTTCATGGTGGCGGCCAGTTGCGCCACCTGCAGCACGCCCTTGTCATAGCGGTAGCCGCCGAACTGCGTGTTGCAGCCGCCGGTGATGCTCAGGCCTTGTTCGGTGAAGGACAGGCGCAGGCGATTGTCGATGCCCTTTTGCAGCGCCGCGATGGGCTTGCCCGAGGCGTCGACGGCCGAGGCCAGGTGCCAGTAGTAGGCGGACAGCGTGGCCTGGGAGGCGGCGGACGGGGCGGTGGCGGACATGGAGGACGCTCCTTCGCGAGTGGAGTTGGACGCCGGGGCGCAGGCCTGGAGCAAGGCGGCGCAGACGGAAGCGAGAAGAATGGTTTTTTTCATGGTTCGCTCTTATTCAGCCGGGGGTTATTGATGGAGACGGCATTCTACGGACGAAAAATCGACTATCTATCCAGACTGCCTTGAGAACGTTTCAGAGTATTGCCCTGCAACAAGACTCACACCACGCACGGAAACGCAATGCTACGTTTTCGTCGTTATGTCTCACTTTCTATCATGATCCACCCTCGCGACGCTGCCAGGTCCATCCGCGCTCAACAGGTACCGCAGCGCTTTGCGCTTCTTTTTTCTCCTGTCGATGACGGAGAACAGGAGAGCGACGAGGCGCCCGGAGCGTCTTCCACCCGCATCCATTGCTCGTCAGGATCAATTGCGACAAGGTAGTCCGAATCAGGCAGCAGCGCCCTGTCGCCAGGCTCTCCGATCAATCCACTACGCCCCAGGGATTCCAGCCACGCCGCAAACCCGGCAATGACGCGTGGGTCGGTGGCGTAGCTGATTCCTCTTCCGGCATGCACGAGCCTCGGGAACCTGGAAGGAAACTCCTGCTGGGCCCGCAATGCGCCCTCGGCGCCAAAATACCAGTAATTTTCCGCCCCTTCGGCCAAATAGACCGTCCTGCCGCAGTCTTGCCGGAAATTCTCCACCGTGTTGTGCTCCAGGGATGGGGCTCGCCGCCACTGGCCATCACGGGAATAGTAGATATTGTCTCCGCGCCGTTGCTCGAATGTGCCTGCCGGATCCGGCCGCTTGCTCGGGAACTGGTCGAAGTAATCATTCATATCCAGCACATTGGTGATCCGCATCGCATACACGAGCCGGTTCCCCCTTTTCGCGGCGCATGCCCCAAGATCCAATCTCCCCGTCCGAGTTTCGCGTTCATATGATTCGGCGTGCATAGCGCCAGGGAACATACGCCGAAGTACGGATTCGGAGCCAGGCCACGGTCGTACCTGACGATATACCTCAAGAGCTTCAAGACAGCCTCCTCTGTTTCTGCAAGTCCCTACTTCGCCGCCCCCAGATGCTCGCGCAGCACCCGCCGGATCTCCAATATGGCCTCCGGCGCTTCCTGCACGCTGTGCGTGTACGGAATCACCGCTTCCGACGCCGCGCCGTCCAGGTGCGCGCTGTGATACGTAACGAAACCGTCGGTGGATTCCTCCAGCGGCGCGTCCGGCTTGTCGGTGGCGACGATGCTGTGGAACGTCACGGCGGACGAGATCGGCATCTGCGGCAGCAGCCGGATGAACGGGTCCTTGGGGCTCAGGCTGTCCACGCCATTGGGGATGTAGTAGGGTTCGCCGCCGGGCATCTCGCCGCCTTCGGCGCGCTGGCTCATGCGGGCGAACTTGCGCAGCACGGTGGCCGGCAGCGTGATCAGGTTCGAGGCCCAGCGCGCCAGCCGGTGCTCGGCGAACTCGGTGCCGCGATGCGGCGTGGCGATGAAAACGGCGCGGGTGATGCCATGGAAGGGCTCGAAGCGCATCATGTCGCCGAATTCCGCTTCGGCCTCGGCCATTTCCTCGGGCGTGAACGAGCGGTATTCCTGCAATGCCTTCCACAGCACGTCGCCCGACGAGGACACCATCAGGCGGCTCAGGATGCCGCCCATGCTGTGACCGATGACGACCATGTCGCGCGAGGCGCGCGCCGTGCCCATGGGGTCGAAGTGTTCCAGCGTGCGCCGCAGCGCCTTGCGGATCTCGGCGTTGTTGTAGGGCAAGGGCGCGTTGGTCGGGTAGTAGACCTGCCAGATCTGGTAGCCGCGCCGCAGTACCTCATCGCCCAACACTTCGTTGGCCGTGTTGATCCAGGCCTCGGGGCTGCTGGCCAGGCCGTGCAGCATGACGATGATGCGCCGATCGGGGTCGTAGGGTTGCAGCAGGTAGATGTGCGGCTCGGCCAGTCCGTCCGACGTGCCGATGGCGTTGCGCAGCGCCTGCGTGGCGAAGCCCGAGCGCGCCAGCCACAGGCCGTAGCCGGAGGTGAAGTTGGCGGCCAGCGGCACCGAGATGCCGCCCAGCGACACGTAGTAGCGCCGATACGGATCCGAGACGGTGAAGGCGGCGTCGTGCGTCTCCAGGATCTGGGTCAGCGTGCGGCCCTTGAAGGACAGGATCACCGACAGCGCCGGGAACGGGGTTTCGCTATAGGGCTGCTCGAAGGTGTCCTTGTCATTGACGCTGCGCGCCATGACGGCGACCAGCTCGGCGCCGAAGCCGTCGCGCCGGTACATGCTGCGCAGGCCACTGAAGGTCAGCGTGGACGCCGGGATCAGCTCGTAGGGCGTGGTCTTGCCGCCGGGCAGGCGCACCTAGTCCATCAGGAAGTGGATGTTCCAGTCGCCGATGCGGGCGCTTTCGCCGCTGCGCGCGGCATCGGCCTTGGGCGCGTCGCGGTAGTGCGAGAACAGACGCGTGACGGACTGCTGCACCGCATAGTTGTAATAGTCGCGCACCTGGGTCTGGCGGTCCTCGAAGGCGCGCTCGGCCGGCGGGCGCGGCGAGTGGAACAGGTAGGCGTAGGCGTAGCGCGCGCTTTGCAGGTAGGCGTCCAGCAGCTCGTCGCGGTCGGTCGCGGCGATGGGGCGCTGGCGTTCCAGCTCCACGGCGTGCAGCAGCCAGACCTCGGACAGCGTGGACAGCTGGCGCTCGGTGTCCAGGCCGTCGCTGCCGCGCAGCGCGCTGGTGCAGTTGAGCGCGGACGCGCGGCATTTGTCGGCGTCCAGGCCCAGCACGGCCAGCGCCTCGCTGGCGGCGGCGCTGAGCTTGCCGGTGGTGAGCACGTCGCCGCGTCGTTGGGCGATGTAGTCCTGCGTGCTGACGGACGCGACCTTGACGCCGGCGCAGCCGGCGGTCACCAGGATCAGCAGCAGCGCGGCACAGCGAGCGACGAGCCCGAGGGAATGCTTCATGGTCGGGGGGACAGGAAAGGTTCGCGTATGGCTTGCGAGAACGCCGGCGTGTTGCCCGCCCGGGCCGCGCGCTGGGTGATGTCGGCATCGCGCCGGATCGCGTCCAGCGGCCGGCTGGTGTCCAGGCCGCCGTGTTCGTACAGGTACTCGGGCAGGTAGCCGGACAGCAGAAGGCGGTAGTCGACCGGCAGGCCGGGCACGATGGCGCGCACCATCTGGTAGATGATGGTGGTGCAGTTGGCGGTGACCGTGTGATAGAAGCGCGGCTCGGCGCGCAGCGCGTTGGCCGTGTCCACATAGGACAGGAACAGCGCGCGCATCGCCTCGGGCGGCATGCGGATGGGGTAGATCGATACCGTTTCGCCGCGCACGGCGGTGCGCACCCGCACGATGTCGCGCTCGTCGGCGGCGATCACGCTCAGCTCGAACTGCTTGAAGAAGCCGCCCAGTTCCGAGAACTGCTCGCCGCGTTCCTTGCGGATCTCGACCGAGAACACCACGCGCTGGCCATCGTCGAAGCCAAAGGACACCAGGGTGTGGGCGATGGCGGGCATGCCCCAGGTGGACAGGATCATGTCCACGCTGCGCAGCCGGCTCAGGTCGTAGTCGCGGGTGTCCCAGCGGGCGTCGTAGTCGGCGTCGCCGCGCCAGTCGAAGTTGCGCACGTCCCGCAGGCGCACGTGGTCGCCCTGCACCGTGCCCTGCGGCATGCGGCTCACCTCGTCGGCCCAGTCGCGGTCGTTGGACGGCCGCAGCGTGTGCCACCAGACCAGCAGCGCGACGACGGCCAGCGCCCACCCCGCCCACCAGCGGCGGCCGGCGCACCAGGGACGACCGACGATCAGCAGGCCCAGCAGCCAGAGATGCAGCGCGGCCCAGGCCGCCACGGCCACGCCGCGCGCCGCCGCGCCGCCGGGAAACTGGAACCACAGCGCGCCGGCGCCCCAGGCGGCCAGCGGCAGCAGGCAGACGCCGGCCAGCAGGCGCAACCAGGGGGAAGGACGGCGGTAAACGGCGTTTGGGGCGTGGGGCATGGCAAGCAGATCAAGGCGCCGGGACGGATGATGCGCCGACGGAATCGCCGGCGGAAGATCGGCGCTACCGAATATAGCGCCATATCGTGAAGGAACGGGCCGCGCGCGCCGGCCCGCCGGCCACCTCTACAATCTGCCATCCCCACGACCTGCCTTTGCTTCGGATCCTCTCATCATGCGCCTGCGCCCCGCCGCCCTGTTTCCCCTGTCGCTGGTCTTCGCCCTGTCCTGCGTCCATGCCCAGACCACGGTCAAATCGCTGGACCAGGTGCGCGACGTCATCCAGACCGACGCGGCCAGGCAGATGTTCGACCAGCAGATGTCGGGCAAGCCCGCGCCGGACGGCTTCGGCACGGCGCTGCCGGCCGGCTTCACGGCGGACTTCCTGCTGCGGCAGCTGGCGCCCGGCCAGCCCGCCGACCGGCTGGTGCTGGCCGGTGCCAAGCCCTGGCCGCAGCGCGAGCGCGCCTACGTCGGCGTGGTCTGCCTGGCGGCCTCGGCCGAAGCGGCGGCGCAGTCGGCCAAGTATTCGCGCAACGAATGCGTGGCCTTGTCCGGCAGCGACGGCGATCAGAAGTCCGTGTGGTTCGGCGTATTCGAAACCGGGGCGGACGGCGCGCCCGCGCTGGTCGCGCGCACCGAAACCCCGGTGTCCGTAGAGACTGACTGGGAAGACTCCAATATCGATCCGCCCATCGACCTGGCGATGCAGGACGCGGGCAAGCCCATGCTGGCCGCGCCGCAAAGCTGGAAGCGCTTCGACCTGGCGCGCTACCAGATCCGTCCGGACGAAACCGCCTTCGGCGTGCGCGCCGGCTGGAGCGAGGGCTATTCCGGCGGCGGCGCCGATTTCGAGGCGCTGTACCTGTTCCGCATCGAAGGCCGCGCGCTGCGCGTGGTGTTCGCCCAGCCGATGGCGTTCTACAAGATGCTGGCCGGCGACTGGAACCCCGACGGCACGCGCGAGCATATCGAGTCGGACGCGAGCAACACGCTGTCCCTGTTGCCCGGCAAGACCGATGGCTACTTCGACATCCAGCTGCGCCAGCAGAAGGGTGTCTGGAAGCAGACCTTGAAGTGGTCGGCGGCCCGCCAGCGCTACGAGTGAGCGGGCCGGCCGCCCGCGAGAGTCGGTTCCGCGCCTTGCGGCAGGCGAAGGCAGAACTTCGGGCGGACATGGCGAACCGGACGCGCAGCGTACTCAACACAATCCGTGGCGTGACGCGATGACGTCCGGCAAACTTCGCCGGCCCAGGCTATTTCGCAACAATCGCGACCGGTGACGACAATCCCCAATTGTGGAATTTGTTACTGCTGCCTTAGGATTCGTCCTCGCTGAACCGTTAACACCTTAGGGCTGTTCCAGGACTGCCGCGTCCTGCCAGCTTCGGACTCTCGGCAAACCCCGCTGTTGCTCCATGTTCTGCCGCCAGGGTATGGCTTTCGCACGTCTCAACCATACAAGTAACAAGAAACTACAAACAAGACGATGAATATTTCCATACAAGGCCGTTTCTTGCGCCTGCCCCCGCTGCGCCTGCGCCTGTGGGGCATGATCGGCGCCGGCGCGCTGCTGTCGGGCTGCGCCAGCTTCACCGCCCAGCCGCTGAGCGCGGATGACATCAAGACCCAGGTGCAGGCCGACCGCCAGACCCTGGCCAGGGACGTGGCGCCGGTCAGCGGTCCGGTGCCGCTGGAGGAAGCGATCGCGCGCGCCATCAAGTACAACGCCGGCCAGCGCCTGCGGGCGATGGAGGAAGCGGTGGCGCAGGGCACCTATGATGTGTCCACCTTCGACATGCTGCCCAAGCTGGTGGCGTCGGCCGGCTACCGCTACCGCGACAAGGACCTGATCACCCGCAGCACGGACTCGGTGACGGGGCAGCCCTCGCTGGCGCATCCCTACATCTCGACCGACCGTGACTACACGCAGAGCGCCCTGACGCTGTCCTGGAGCCTGCTGGATTTCGGCCAGAGCTATTACGCCGCGCGCCAGAACGCCGACCGCGTGCGCATCGCCGCCGAGCGCCGCCGCAAGGCCATCTACACGCTGGTGCAGGATGTGCGCACCGCCTACTGGCGCGTGGTCGCCAGCCAGGCGCTGGAAAGCTCGCTGCGCTCGGCCCGCGACCAGGCGGAAAAAGCGCTGGCCGACGCCCGCAAGGCCGAGGCCGAGCAGCTGCGCTCGCCGCTGGAGCCGCTGCGCTACCAGCGCCAGCTGCTGGAGAACGTGCGCCTGCTGGAAGCCATCCAGGAAGAACTGTCGGCGTCCCGCATCGAGCTGGCGTCGCTGATGGGCCTGCCGCCTGGCATGGACACCCAGAACCTGCGCGTGGTGGAGCCCGCTTTCAACCCCCGCCCGCAATGGCTGGAACAGCCGGTCGAGGACCTGGAAGCGCGCGCGCTGATGCTGAACCCTGACCTGCGCGAAAGCCTGTACAACGCCCGCATCGCCCAGGAAGAGACCAAGCGCGTGCTGTTGCGCATGTTCCCCGGCCTGTCGTTCAACTACTCGCTGAACAAGAGCAACGACAGCTACCTGATCAACGACCATTGGCGCGAAGCCGGCGTGCAGGTCTCGTTCAACCTGTTGAGCCTGCTGTCCGCGCCGCAGCAATGGAAGCTGGCCAAGGACGGCGTGTCGCTGGCCGACCAGAAGCGGCTGGCCACGCAGATGGCTGTGCTGGCGCAGCTGCACATCGCCCGCCTGCAATTCGGCAACGCGATGAACCAGTACCAGCGCGCCGACGAGATCGCCGGCGTGGACCAGCGCATCGCCCGCCATGTCGACAATCAGGTGCGGGCGCAGAAGCAGGCCGGTCTGGAACAGGTCTCGCAACAGGCCGGCGCCATCCTGTCGTCGCTGCGCCGCTACCAGGCTCTGTCCAACATGCAGGCCGCCGCCGCGCGCCTGCAGGCCACGCTGGGATTGGAGCCCACGATCGACGGTTCGGACGCCATGCCGCTGCCCGAACTGACCGCCTCCGTCGCCCGCGGCCTGTCGCAATGGGAAAGCGGAAAACTGCCATGATTCTCCAGGACGCCGCGCGGCGCGGAACCGGCCTGGCCCGCCTGATCGGCCTGGCCTGGGCCCTGGGACTGGCCAACGTCGCGCCGGCAACGGCGCAGCCGCAGACGCCGACGCAGGCGCAACCCGCATCGGCGTTGCCGGCCATCCCCGCGCCCGCGCCAAGCGGCGCGCTGGAGCCGCGCGACATCCGCGCCCAGCTCGCGCCCCGGCAATACACCACGCTGGCGGCCGAGATCGGCGCCAAGGTGCAGCGCCTGGCCGTGACCGAGGGCGGCGCGTTCAAGAAGGACCAGCTGCTGGTGCAATTCGATTGCAGCCTGCAACAGGCCCAGCTGAACAAGGCCCATGCCGGCCAGAACGCCGCCGACAAGACCTGGCGCGCAAACCAGCGCCTGGCGCAGCTCAATTCGGTGGGCAAGGTCGAACTGGAGACCTCGCAGGCGGAAGTGCAGAAGGCCGCCGCCGAGGTGGCCGCGAGCAAGGCGCTGCTGGACAAGTGCCGCGTGACCGCGCCCTACGCGGGCCGCGTGGCCGAGCAGAAGATCCGCGAACAGCAGTACGCGCAGCCGGGCCAGCCGCTGCTGGACATCATCGACGATACGGCGCTGGAACTGGAGTTCCTGGTGCCGTCGCGCTGGCTGGTCTGGCTCAAGCCGGGCGCGGCGTTCCAGGTGCGCATCGACGAAACCGGCAAGACCTATCCCGCCAAGGTGCAATGGCTGGCCGCCCGGGTCGACCCGGTGAGCCAGTCCATCAAGGTGAACGCCGGCATCGACGGGCATTTCGACGACCTGATCGCCGGCATGAGCGGACAGGTGCTGATGGAACCGCCGCCGGTCCGCTGACCCGTCCGGGCCGCCGGCCCGCTCCGAATTCCCTGCAAGACAGGACATACCATGACCTCGAACCAACGCTCCCTGTGGAATAAGGTCGCTCCGGCCATCAAGCGCGCGCTGCTCGGCGGGCGCCCGGATGCGGCGGGCCTGCCGGCGGCCGCGCGCCTGCCGGCCGCGCGCCCGCTGGCGCTGGAACAACGCTTCATGTTCGACGCCGCCGCCGTGGCCGCCACAGCCGACGCCGCTCATGCCGCCCGGCCGGAGGCCGCCCCGCCGGCCGAGGCGCAACGCCCCGATGCCGCGCGGCAGGCCGACGCCACGCCGGCCGGCGCTGACCTGGCCCGCGTGGCCATGGCCGCGGAAGCGCCGCGTCGCGAGATCGTGTTCGTGGACAACCAGGTCAAGGACTACCAGCAGCTGGTCGCGCAGGTCCGGCCCGGCACCGAAGTCATCGTGCTGGACAAGACCCGCGATGGCTTGCAGCAGATCGCCGACGCGCTGCGCGGCCGCAGCGGCATCGACGCGATCCACATCATCGGCCACGGCGCCGAAGGCAGCATGCGCCTGGGCTCGGTGGAGCTGAACGCCGCCGCGCTCAACGCACGCCAGGCGCAGCTGACCCAGATCGGCGCGGCGCTGACC
Organism: Achromobacter sp. 1011791174; assembly: GCF_059760925.1. Lineage (NCBI taxonomy): Bacteria > Pseudomonadati > Pseudomonadota > Betaproteobacteria > Burkholderiales > Alcaligenaceae > Achromobacter > Achromobacter sp. 1011791174. The sequence continues at coordinate 21,988 of NZ_JCBANH010000051.1, read as the reverse complement.
GAACAGGGCGACATCCTGCTCTATGGCTGCGACATCGGCGCCAACGCCAAGGGCGCCGAACTGCTGTCGCGGCTGGCGCAGCTGACGCACGCCGACGTGGCCGCCTCCAGCGACCGCACGGGCGCGGCCGCCCGGGGCGGGAACTGGACGCTGGAAGCGGCCAGCGGCAAGATCGAAACGGCGGCGCTGTCCTTCGCGTACAACGACCTGCTGGCCGCCCCGCCCAGCCAGGACTTCGAAGGCTGGAACCGACCGCCCAACGGCTCAGCCGTCCTGCTCCTGGACGGCCTCAAATACCGCACCGACGGCGGCTCCGTCATCGACGTGACGGACGCGATGGACTATTTCGGGGAAACCTTCACCGGCTTTTCCGGCAAGGTCCTGCTGAGCAACATCTCCGGCAATCCCAACACGGGATCGACCTTTCTGGAATTCGGCTCGCAGGACCTGGCGAACAACTTCGCGCTCAAATCGCTGACGATCAACGCTTTCGACAATGGCAGCGGTTTTGCCCAAAAGTACGTGATCTCCGGATACGACGACAGCTCCGGAACGAACGCGCTCGTGCAGATCAGCATCGACCTCACCACCAGCGGCACTTACGGCACCGGCGACTGGGCCATCACCTATACCAAGGGCTCCTCGACCTACAGCGCCGGCACGCTGGTGTTCGGCAGCGCCTGGGGCAATCTGGATACGGTGCGCCTGACCGCCAGCGACCGCGGCCGGCCGGCGAGCGTCGCGCTGGACTCCATCACGCTGGGCGCGCCCGTGATCGTCGACGCGCCCCCGGTGGTCACGCCCTCGGCCGGCTCGTCGACCTACAGCAGCGGCAACGGCCTCCCGGTGCAGGTGGACGCCAGCCTGACGCTGACCGATCCCGACAGCACCAGCCTGTCCCACGCCACGGTTTCCCTGACCGGCGGCAGCTTCCACAGCGGCGAGGACGTGCTCGCCTTCGTCAACACCAACAGCGCGCTGTACGGCAACATCGTCAGCAGCTGGAACGCCAGCACCGGCGTGCTCACGCTCACCTCTTCAGGCAGCCTCGCCACGGTGGCCCAGTGGGAGGCTGCGCTGCGGGCGGTGACTTACCACGATAGCTCGACCATGCCGTACCAGGGCGACCGGACGATCACCTTCGTGGTCAATGACGGCACGTCCGACAGCTCGCCCGTCAGCAAGATCATGAAAATACTGCCCAACAGTCCGCCAGTCATCGGCAATCTGAGCGGCGACGCGGTGACCTATACCGAGAAAGGCGCCCCCGTGAGGCTGGACGCCGGCGCGCAGGTCACGGTGACCGACAGCGACACGCCCAACTTCAACAGCGGCAACCTCACCGTGCAGATGGTCAACAACGCCCGCGCCAACCAGGACGTTCTGGGCATAGACACCAGCGGCGCCATCAGCCTGTCCAATGGCGTGACCGTGGGTAGCGTGGTGAGCGTGTCCGGTGTGGCCATCGGCGTGATCGCTCCCAGTGGCGACGGCGCCAACGGAAACAAACTGATCGTGACCTTCAACGCCAACGCGACGCAGGCGCGCGTGGCCTTGCTGATGTCGGCGCTGACCTACAAGAACACCAGCAGCGATCCCTACACGGCCACCCGCAGCATCGTCTTCGGCATTTACGACGGGCGCGGCGGCAGCGCCTCGGCTGTCGTCAGCGTCGACATCGCGGCGGTGAACGATGCGCCAACGCTCTCGGCCACGCCGCTCAACCCTGTCCATGTGCCAGGCGGAACGGGCGTGGCGCTATTCAGCGGCGCCAGCATCGACCCGGGCGAAGCCGGGCAGAACATCAGGCTCATTACCTTCACCGTGTCGGGCCTGGCGGACGGCGCCAGCGAACGCCTGACGATCGACGGCTCCACCATCGCGCTGGTGAATAACACCACCGTCACCACCAGCGGCCTGGGCCTGAGCGTGACGGTCACCGTCATCGGCAACACGGCGACGATCACGGTCAGCTCGGCCGGCATCAGCGCCGCCACGGCCAACGGCGTGCTCAACGGCATCACCTACCAGGACGCCAAGGCCTCGGCCTCCGGCGGCGCCCGCGTCGTGACGCTGACCGGCGTCACGGACAGCGGCGGCACCGCCAATGGCGGCGTGGACACCGCCGTCCTGTCGCTGGCGTCCACCATCACCCTGCCCTATGCGCCCGTGGTGACGCCCAGCGCCGGAAACCCGGAATTCACCATCAAGGGCTCCACGTCCGTGCCGGTGGCCGTGGACGGCGGCATCACGCTCAGCGACAGCGACAGCGCCACGCTGAGCCGGGCCGTCATCGCCATCGTCGGCAATCTCCAATCCAGCGACATGCTGCTGTTCACGGCCATGAACGGCATCTCCGGCAGCTACAGCGCCGGCGTGCTGACGCTGAGCGGCTCGGCCACGGTGGCGCAGTGGGAAGCCGCGCTGCGCTCGATCCGCTATACCAACAACGACGCCGGCGCCAGCACCGCCACGCGCACGATCTCCATCGTGGTCAGCGACGGCTCGCGCGACAGCGACAACGTCACGCGCTCCATCACGGTCAAGCAATTCGATCCCGCGCCCGTCGTGACGCCCTCCGCCGGGGCCACCGCCTTCCTGAGCAAGGGCGGCGGCTCGCATGCCGTCGCCGTCGACGCCGGCCTGACCTTGTCCGATCCGGACAGCACGACGCTGGCCAGCGCCCGGATCACCATCGGCAACCTGCAAGCAGGCGATGTGCTGGGTTTCGTCAACGACGGAGCCACCATGGGCAACGTCGTGGGATTCTATGATCCGACCACCGGCATCCTCACCCTGACGTCCGCCGGCGGCCTGGCCACGGTCGCGCAATGGCAGGCGGCGCTGCGCGCGATCACTTTCGTCAATACCCGCGAAAGCACGCCCGTGGCCTCGCGCTCGATCAGCTTCCAGGTGTCGGACGGCGTCAATAGCAGCGTCGTCGCGGCCAAGAGCATCGACGTGCAGGACGGCAATATCCCGCCGGTGCTGACGCTGCCGTTGACACTGAATTTCAGCGAGGACACGTCCGGCTTCATCACCGGCATCTCCGTGTCCGACGCGGACGCGGGCAGCGGCAGCGTCACCCTGACGCTGAGCGTGCCCGCCGGACGGCTTTACGCGCTCACCAGCGGCGGCGTCACCGTGCAGGGCTCGGGCACCGGCGTGCTGGTCCTGTCGGGCTCGGTGGCCAACCTGAATGCCTTCATCGCCGCCTTGGAAGTCAGCTTCCTGGCCGCGCCCAACGCCAATGGCGACATCACGCTCAGCGTCACGATCAACGACAACGGCAACACCGGCACGGACGGCGCGGAAACCGCCAGCGGCACGGTCACCCTGCGCGTCGCGGCGGTCAACGATGCGCCCGTCATCACCGTGCCGTCCGGCATCAGCCTGACCGAGGACATCGTCGGCGCCATCACCGGCATCTCGTTCAGCGACGTGGACGCCGGCGCCGGCCAGCTGACCGTCACCCTGTCCGTGCCGGCCGGCGCGCTGTCGGCCAGCAGCGGCTCGGGCATCGTCATCGGCGGCACGGCGACCGCCATGACGCTGACCGGCACGCTGGCAGACCTGAACGCCTTCATCGCGGCGAGCAAGGTGCTCTATACGCCCGCCGCCAATGCCACGGGCGTGGTCACACTGACCGTCAGCATCAACGACAACGGCAACACCGGCTCGGGCGGCAGCCTGAGCGACACCAAGACCGTCGACCTGAACATCGCGGCGGTCAATGACGCGCCGACGATCGCCGTGCCGGTACGGCTCGATTTCAGCGAGGACACGGCCGGCGCCGTCACCGGCATCTCGATCGCCGACGTGGACGCGGGCGGCAGCGTCGTCACCCTGACCCTGGCCGTGCCCGCCGGCACGCTCGCGGCGCTCAACGCCAACGGCGTCACCGTCACCGGCTCCGGCAGCGGCACGCTGGTGCTGACCGGCTCGATCGCCGACATCAACGCCTTCATCGCCGCCAGCCGCGTCAGCTACCTGTCGGCGCCCAACGCCAACGGCGACGTCACGCTGACGGCCACCGTCAACGACCTGGGCAACACCGGCTCCGGCGGCGCCCTCTCCGCCAGCGACACGGTCGTCCTGCGCATCGCGGCGGTCAACGACGCGCCCGTCATCACGGTGCCGTCCAGCATCAGCCTGACCGAGGACACGGCCGGCGTCATCACCGGCATCACGGTGAGCGACGTGGACGCCGGCAGCGGCCTGCTGACCGTCACCCTGTCCGTGCCGTCCGGTACGCTGTCGGCCATCAGCGGCAACGGCGTCACCGTCGGCGGCAGCGCCGGCGCGTTGACCCTGACCGGCTCGCAGGCCGACCTGAACGCCTTCATCGCCGCCGGCGGCCTGCGCTACCTGCCCGGCGCCAACATCGCCGGCCAGGTCACGCTGAGCGTCAGCGTCAACGACAATGGCAACACCGGCTCGGGCGGCGGCCAGACCGCCAGCGCCAGCATCACGCTCGACATCGCGGCGGTCAATGATGCGCCCGTCAACATCGTGCCGGGTTCGCAGCAGACGGCCGGCGGTTCTCCGCTGGTGTTCGATGCCGCGCATGGCAATGCCATCCGTATCCAGGACGTGGACGCCGGCGGCGGCCAGCTGCTGGTGACGCTGTCGGCGGACCACGGCCTGCTGCGCCTGTCGCGCGTCGCCGGTCTGACGTTCATGAACGGCACGGCCAATGGCTCGGCCACGCTGACGTTCACCGGCACGCTGGCCGACATCAACGCCGCGCTGGACGGGCTGGTCTACGAAGCCGCGGCCAACTATGTCGGCCCCGCGACCTTGCGGATCGTCACCGACGACCAGGGCAACAGCGGCAGCGGCGGCGCGCTCAGCGCCACCAGCAGCATCGCCATCGCCGTGACGCCCAGCGACGTCACGCCGCCCTCGGCGACGCTGACGCTGGCCGATGCGCTGCTGGCCGCCGGCCAGAGCACGCGGCTGACGATCCGTTTCAGCGAGGCGATCCAGTCGCTGGACGCCAGCGCCTTCACCCTGCCCGGCGGCACGCTCGCCGGGCTGTCCTCGGCCGACGGCGGCCTGACCTGGACCGCCACCTATACGCCGGCCGCCGGCGCGGATCTGTCCAACGCCGTCATCGCGCTGGACCTGCGCCAGGTGCGCGATCTGGCCGGCAACGCCGGCAGCGGCAGCGCGCTGTCCGGCGCCTTGCGCATCGACACGCAGCCGCCGGCCAGTCCGGCGCTCAACCTGGAACAGCGCGCGCTCGATCCGTCCGGCGGCCTGCTCAGCGGCAACGGCGTGCTGCGCGTCGACGGCCTGGAAAGCGGCGGCCGCTGGCAGTATTCGCTGGATGGCGGCGCCAGCTGGCGCGATGGCCAGGGCAGCCAGCTGACGCTGGATGCGCCCGGCGCGCACGCGGTGCAAGTGCGGCAGTGGGACGCGGCCGGCAATGTCTCGGCCGTCTCGTCGCTGTCCTTCTCCGTCCAGGGCCAGGTGCCGCCCTACGTGCATCCCACGCCCCCGCCCGGAACGCTCCTGCCGCCGCTGGCCCCGCCCGTGGCAAGCCTGTCGCCGGTCGCCGATCCGCGCGACGAATTCCTGCCCTCGCTCGGCGGCGCGCAGGCCGGCTCGCGCTCTCCCGCGCATGCGTCGCCGCTGGCCTGGGCGATGGACGAGCACGGGGCCCCGCAGGCCCCCGCGCCGCGCGCCACGGACGAACGGCCGGCCGCCGCCGTCTATGCGCCGCAGCGCATCGGCGCCAGCGATGCGCCGGGCCAGGAACTCGTGGTCCTGCGCGGCCTGAACACGCTCGCGCTGGAGCCCGGCGCGGCGCTGGACCTGCGCATCCCGTCCTCGGTCTTTGGCCACACGCGGGCCGACGCCAGGATCCAGCTGTCGTTGACGCTGGAAGATGGCCGCGCCCTGCCCGCCTGGATCCGTTTCGATGCGCGCAGCGGCCGCCTGCAGGCGGAGCCGCCGCGCGGCTTCGCGGGCGAGATCGCGCTGCGCCTGACGGCGCGCGACGAACGCGACAACGAGGCCTCGACCGTGTTCAAGCTGAGCGCGGGCCGCCATGCGGCCGAGCGCCAGGCGCCCGCCGGCCGCTCCGGCCTGGCCGCGCAGATGCAGCGCGCCACGCAGGCGCGCACGGCGGCCGGCGCGGCGCAGCGGCTGCGGGGATGAACCATGACGCATGACGGGGTCGCGCTTGAACATGCCTGAAGCGCCCGAAGCCGCCAGCCCGGCGGTGCTGCTGCTGGAGCTGGGCCACCGCGCCCGGCTCGCCGCCAGCCTGCCCGAGCTGGAATTCCTGCTGGTCAACGATACGCGGCTGCTGGCGCCCTACCGGCAGGCCGCCCTGTGGCGCGAAGCCGGCGGCGTGGCCGCGCTGTCGGGCGTGGTGCAGCCCGACCGCAACGCGCCCTATGCGCAATGGCTGGCGCGCGCCTGCGCACACCTGGCGCGGGCGGACGGCGATACGGCGCGCGCGGTCTCGGCCGCCGACCTGCCGGACGAACTCGGCGCGCAATGGCGCGAATGGCTGCCGCCGCAGGGCGTGTGGCTGCCGCTACGCATGCTTGAGGAACCGGATGCCCGCCCCGCAGGCGGCCTGCTGCTGGCCGGCGCCGATCCCGTCGCGCCGACGCTGCTGCCGCTGCTGACCGAGTGGAGCCGCATCTGGTGCCATGCATGGCGGGCCTTGCAGCGCGCCCGGCCCTGGTCCTGGGACGCCTGGCGCAACCGCGCCCGCTCGCGGCCCGCCGCGGCGGGGCGCGGCTGGCGCCGCCCCGGCCTGTGGGCCGCCTGCGCACTGCTGGCGGCTGGCGCGATTCCGGTGCGCCTGTCGGTGCTGGCGCCGGGCGAGCTGGTCGCCGCGCAACCCGCCGTGCTGCGCGCGCCGCTGGACGGCGTGGTCGCGCAGATCCACGTGCAGCCCAACCAGATCGTGAAGCAGGGCCAGCCCCTGTTCAGCCTGGACGAGGCCCAGATCGCCAGCCGCCTGCAGGTGGCGCAACAGGCGCTGAGCACGGCCGAAGCCGAATACCGGCAGTTCGCCCAGATGGCGCTGGGCGATCCGCGCTCCAAGGCGCAGCTGGCGGCGCTGGCCGGCAAGATCGGCGAGCGCCGGGCCGAGCAGGCCTTCCTGGCCGAGCAACTGGGCCGCGCCAGCGTGACAGCGCCCCGGGACGGCATGGTGCTGTTCGATTCGCCGTCGGAGTGGATAGGCAAACCGGTGCAGACCGGCGAACGCGTCATGCGCGTGGCCGATCCGGACGCGGTGGAGATCGAGGCCTGGGTGCCGGTGGGCGACGCCATTCCGCTGGCCGAGGGCGCGCCGCTGCGGCTGTATCTGGCCGCCGACCCGCTGACGGCCGTGCAGGGCCGCGTGCGCTACATGGCCTATGACGCCGTGGCGCGGCCCGACGGCAGCTACGCCTATCGCCTGCGCGCCTCGCTGGATCAGGCGCAGGGACCGCGCATCGGCCTGAAGGGCACCGCCAAGCTGCAAGGCGAGCGCGTGCCGCTGGCCTATTGGATCCTGCGCAAGCCCTGGGCGGCCATCCGCCAGTTCGTGGCGCTATGACGCCGGCCACGCCCCTGCCGCCGCTGCGCGACGAACTGGACCTGCTGCCCGGCCCGGCCCTGCCGGACGGCCAGCCCAGCTGGACGCTGCACGATCCGGTGCGCAACCTGTTCTTCCAGATCGACTGGGCCAGTTTCGAGATCCTGCAGCGCTGGCGGCTGCGCTGGCCCGGCGTGATCGCACGGCGCATCCAGGCCGAGACCACGCTGCGCGCCGAACCGGACGATGTCGAGGCCATGCACCGCTTCCTGGCGCAGCACGAGCTGTTGCAGCCGGCCGCGTTGACCGCGGCCGAACTGGCCGGACAGCGCCAGCGCCGCCGCGCCGGCTGGTCGCAATGGCTGCTGCACAACTATCTGTTCTTCCGCGTGCCGCTGCTGCGCCCGGACCGCTGGTTGACGCGCTGGACGCCAAGGCTGGCCTTCCTGTACGGGCCGGCCTTCCGCTGGCTGACGCTGGCCGCGCTGCTGGCCGGGATGTGGGGCGTGTCGCGTTCCTGGGACGCTTTCGCCGCCACGCTGGTGGACATGCTGAGCTGGGAAGGACTGGCCGCCTACGGCCTGACGCTGGCGGCGGTGAAGACGCTGCACGAGTTCGGCCATGGCGTGACGGCCAAGCGCTATGGCTGCCGCGTGCCGACCATGGGCGTGGCCTTCCTGGTGCTGTGGCCCGTGGCCTATACCGACACCAACGAGGTATGGAAGCTGACGCGCCGCGACCAGCGCCTGAAGGTCGCGGCGGCGGGTATCGCCACCGAGCTGACCATCGCCGTCTGGGCCATGCTGGCCTGGGTCTGGCTGCCGGACGGCCCGCTGCGCGCGATGGCCTTCCTGCTGGCCACCACCACCTGGGTCAGCACCGTGCTGATCAACGCCAGCCCGTTCATGCGCTTCGACGGCTACTTCCTGCTGTCGGATTTCCTGCAGATGCCGAACCTGCATGCCCGCGCCTTCGCGCTGGCGCGCTGGGACCTGCGCGAACGGCTGTTCGCGCTGGGCGAGCCGGCGCCGGAGCACTTTCCCGCCGCGCGGCGGCGCGGACTGATCCTGTTCGCCTGGGCCACCTGGATCTACCGCCTGGTCCTGTTCCTGGGCATCGCGGCCCTGGTCTATCACTTCTTCATCAAGGCCCTGGGCATCTTTCTTTTCCTGGTGGAAATCGTGTGGTTCATCGCCCGTCCCCTGTGGTCCGAGATCGGCGCATGGCGGCAGCGCGGCGCGGCTATCGGCGGCAGCCGGCGCGCGCGCTGGAGCGCGCTGCTGCTGATCCTGATCGTGCTGGGCGCCTTCGCGCCCTGGCCCGTGCCGGTGCGCGGCAGCGGCCTGTTGCAAGCGCGCGAGCAATGGCCGCTGCATGCGCCGGAAGCGTCGCGACTGGCCTCGCCCCCGCCGGCCGAGGGGCACGCGCTGCAGGCCCATGAGGACGCTTTCGTGCTGGACACGCCTTCGCTGGCCGCCAGCGCCGCGCAAAGCCAGGCGCGCTCGCTGCAACTGGCGCGGCAGTCCGCCGCCGCCGGCTTCGATCCCGAATTGCGACGCGACTGGCAGGTGCTGCGCGAGCGCCAGGCCGAGGCGCAGGCGCAGCAGGTCGCGGTGGACAGCGAAGCGGCGCGCTACCGCCTGGAAGCGCCAGGCGCCGGCCGGCTGCGCGACCGTGATCCGGACCTGCGCCAGGGCGACTGGCTGGGCCGCCGCGAGCTGCTGGGACGCGTCGTGAGCGCGGGCCCGCTGCAGGTGGTGGCGTATGTGCCCGAGGATGCCTTGCCGCGCCTGCGCGCCGGCCAGACGGCGCGCTTCATCGCCGATGGCGGCGCCGGACCGGACCTGGATCTGCGCGTGCGCAGCATCGACCAGGACGCCACCCGCGTGCTGCAGGAAGCGGTGCTGTCCGCCCCCGCCGGCGGCGACGTACAGGTGCGCGCGTCGCAGAACCTGCTCTACCCGGAACGGCCGGTGTACCGGGTGATGCTGGACGTGGAAAGCGCCGATCCGCCCGCCCAGGCGCGCCAGCACAGCTGGCGCGGCCGGGTCAGCATCCATGGCGATTGGGAAGCTCCCGGCGCGCGCCTGCTGCGCACGGCGGCCAGCGTGTTCTGGCGGGAAGCGGGCTTCTAGGAACTGGCGCGTTGGCGCCGGGCGGTCACGCCGCCGGCCGCGCTCAGTGCATCACGCGCGCGCCCTTGCGCGCCCGCTTGACCACGTACATGCGCGTATCGGCCAGCCTGACCGCTTCCTCGGCGCTCAGGCCGCGCGGATCCAGCGCCACCACGCCGACGCTGGCGCCGTCGTAGGGCAGCGTGATCTCGCCCAGCTGGAAGTTGCCGAGCGTGGCCGCGGCCGTGCGGTCCTCCAGCGCGCGCGCGGCCTCTTCGGCCTCGCCGCGCAGGACCTCGTGGCCGATGGGACCGGCGTCGCCGCGCGCCAGGGCTGGCCCCGGGCCGATCAGCACGAACTCGTCGCCGCCCAGCCGGCCCAGCATGTCGGAGGCGCGCAGCGAGATAGCCAACCGGCGCGACATTTCCTGCAGGAAGATGTCGCCGTTCTGGTGCCCATGGACATCGTTGATGGACTTGAAGCCGTCCAGGTCGATCACGCCGACCAGGATGCTGCCGCCCTCGCGCAGCGCGCGGCCCTGCAGGCGTTCCAGCTCTTCGTAGATGGCGCGGCGATTGGGCAGGCCGGTGAGCGGATCGCTCAGCGCATATGACAGCAGCCGCACATTGGCCGAGCGCAGTTGCTCGACCAGCAGTTCGCGTTCCATGAAGTTGGCGAGCATGGCGGAGAACAGCTTGAGCATGGCCTCGGCCTGCGGCGCGACGGCCTGCTGGCTGGCGCTGGCGCCGCACAGCGTGCCCAGCAGCGTGCCGTCGTCGGCGCGCACCGGCGCGCTGACATAGGTCTGGATGCCGAGCTTGCGCGCGGCCTCGGAGTCCGGCCAGCAGCTCGCGACATCGCTGGTGCTGGTGCGCCCCTCATCGAGCGCGCGCTTGCACAGCGTGTCGGCCCAGGGCACGTCCATGCCTTCGGGGATCTGCATGCCGCCGTCGTTGCGCGCATAGCGCACGTGCTGGATGCCGGCCTGCAGGTCGATCGAGGTCAGGTAGGTGGACTCCAGCCCGGTGATGGCCCCGAGCATGTCCAGCAGCGGGCGCGCCAGCTCCTCGACGCTCTTGGCGTTGGGCAGGGTCGTCGACAATTCCGAGAGTATCCGGTCCACGGCGGTTCCTTTGCGAGAGGCAGGGGAGGGACGGCCATCGGCCGCGTGCGCGGGCCGGCCATGCGTGATTATGCACGGCCGGCGGCGCGCGCCGCGCGGCGATTTCAGGCATCGGAACGCCCCAATTCCGCCAGCATCCAATCGCGCAGCGCCGCCACGCCCGGCGCCTTGGCACCGGATTCGGGATAGGCCAGGTGATAGGCATGGTCGCCGCCCGCCGCCACGCCCACGTCGAACAGCTGGATCAGCCGGCCCTCGGCCAGTTCGCGCGCGACCAGCTCCCGCTCCACCAGGCCGACCGCGCCGCCGTCCATGACTGCCTGCGCCACATGGCTGGATTCCGTGAAGGCGACGCAGCCGCTGTCATCGAAATCCGGCACGCCGGCGGCGGCCATCCACAGCGCCCAGTTGGGCCAGACCACGCCGCCGGGCCGGCAATCCACGTAGCACAGCGTATGCGCGGCCAGGTCGCGCGGCTGGCGCGGCGCCGGGCCGGCTTCGAGCAGGCGCGGGCTGCAGACCGGCACCACCACCGTGCTGAACAGCCGGTGCGTCACGACGCCGGGATAGCGGCCCGCGCCATATCGGATGGCCGCGTCCAGGTCATGGGCGTCGAAGTCGCGCAGTTCATCGCTGATGTCGAAGCTCAGCTCCCATTGCGGATGCGCGGCGCGAAAGCGCGGCAGGCGCGGCAGCAGCCAGTTCGTGGCGAAGCGCGCGCCCACCGACAGGCGCAGCGTCTGCTGGCCGCGCGCCAGCCGCCGCGCCCGGGCGGTGGCGCGGCGCAGGCCGTCCAGCGCATCGGCGGCGGCGCCGGCCAGCGCCTCGCCCGCCGGCGTCAGCCGGATGTTGCGGCTGGTGCGCGCGAACAGCGCCAGGCCGAGCTGCGCCTCGATGTCCTTGATCTGGTAGCTGACGGCGGCGGGCGTCAGGCCGAGTTCGTCTGCGGCGCGACTGAAGTTCAGGTGGCGGGCGGCGGCCTCGAAGGTGCGCAAGGCCCGGCCGGCGGGAAAGACGCGACTCATGATTTTCAAATTTTTCTTGATGATGCTTCGAAAAATACTCGTTTCCCATGGCTGCATCAATAAGGGATATTGAACGCCATCTCATTCCGTACACGCACCCCATGACGACAGATCCGCTTTCCCCGAATACCCGCTATGTCTCTCAGGTCGACGGCCACGACGCAGACGCCGCCGCGCTGGCGCCGCTGGCCTTCGCCGGCTATGCCCACTTCACCGCCCTGCAGATCCGCGACGGCCGCGCGCGCGGCCTGGACCTGCATCTGGCCCGGCTGCGGGCAGGCTCGCAGGCGCTGTATGGGCAAGCGCTGCCCGACGAAGAAGTGCAGGCGCGCCTGCGCGCGGCTATCCAGGCCGGGCCGCCGGACCTGTCGCTGACGGCCACGGTGTACTCCCCCGCCGGGGAATTCACCATCGCCGGTCCCGACGCGCGCCCGCGCCTGCTGGTCCGCACCGCGCCGCCGTCCAACGGGCCCGCCGGCCCCCTGTCGCTGGCGCTGGTCGAGCACGAACGCATGCTGCCCGGGGTCAAGCATGTGGGCGAAGTGGCCAAGACCTATCTGCTGCGCGAGGCCGCCAGCCAGGGCCACGACGACGCGGCCTTTGTCGATCGGCGCGGACGGCTGAGCGAGGCCACGATCTGGAACCTGGCGTTCTGGGATGGCGAATACGTGGTGTGGCCACGGGCGGCGATGCTGGGCGGCACCATGATGGGCATCGTGCGCCGGCAGCTGGACCGGCTGGGCGCGCCGCAGCGCGAGCAGGAGCTAAAGGCTGAAGACCTGCGCGCGCTGAAAGGCGCCGTGGTGATGAATTCGTGGACGCCCGGCGTGCCCCTGCGGCGCATCGGCGCGATCGACGTGCCGCCGGCGCCCGGCTTCCTGGCGCTGCTGCATCGCGCCCACCAGGCGGAACCCCTGCTGCCGGTCTGAGGCCACGACGGAGCGTAGGGGGATAATGCGGGCAGGTTTCCCCACGATTCATACAGAGAGATCCGCATGCATTACACGCAAGATCCCGCGTCCCCGCCCGCCGACGCCATCGGTTTCGACGATTTCATGAAGGTGGACATCCGCGTCGGCACGATCCAGACCGCCGAGGCCTTTCCCGAAGCGCGCAAGCCCGCCTACAAGCTGGCCATCGATTTCGGGCCGGGCGTGGGCGTGAAGAAAAGCTCGGCGCAGATCACCGCGCACTACACGCTGGACGAACTGCCGGGCCGGCGCGTGATGGCCGTGGTGAATTTCCCGCCGCGCCAAATCGGCCCGGTGCGCTCGGAAGTGCTGGTGCTGGGCTTCGCCGACGCGGCCGGCGACATCGTGCTGGCCGCGCCGGACGCGGACGTGCCGAACGGCGCGCGTCTGACCTGAGCCGTCCCGATGCTTGCCGAGGAGAAAGCCGCCGCGTCCCGCTTCTTCGCCATCATGGCCGGCCTGATCGGCGCGGCCGGCGTTGTCGTAACGGTCTGGATGCTGGCCCAGAACGGCGGCATGTTCCCGGGCCTGAAACCCTGGCTGGCGGCGCTGGCCGCCACCGTGGCCAATGCACTATGCCTGCCCTTCGTGGCGGGCTACTGGCATACCGCGGGCAAGCCGGCGGGCGCGCGCTGGCTGATGATCGCGCAGGGACTGGGCCTGCTGGCGTTCGGGCTGGTCTATCTCGCCAATCTGTCGTCCTGACCGCGCCGGCCTTGCGGTTCCCCATGCGGCCGCGCGGTCCGCAGCGCCAGGAACCGCGCCCAAAACAAAACCCGCGCCGTCTTCGTAGAGACGGGCGCGGGTTTCAGGCCAGGCCAACGGGGGAGCATGCCCCCGCTTGCTCAGCCGGCCACGCGGAAACGCTCGGCGTCGTCCATGAAGGCCTTTTCGCCGAAGCCGGCTTCGTTCGAGCCGAACGGCATCTGCGCGCGCAGCTTCCAGCTGGCGGGAATGTTCCACTCGCGCGCCACATCGGCGTCGACCAGCGGGTTGTAGTGCTGCAGGCTGGCGCCCACGCCGGCGTTGGCCAGCGCGGCCCAGACCGACAGCTGGGCCATGCCGCCAGCCTGTTCCGACCAGACCGGGAAGTTGTCGGCGTACAGCGCGAACTTCTCTTGCAGGCTGCGGACCACGTCCTGGTCTTCGAAGAACAGGATGGTGCCGGCGCCGGCGGCGAAGCTCTTGAGCTTGGCTTCGGTCTTGTCGAAGCCTTCGGCCGGGGCGACCTTGCGCACGGCTTCGATGGCCAGATCCCAGAGCTTCACGCTTTCGGCGCCGAACAGCACCAGCGCGCGCGAGCTTTGCGAGTTGAACGACGAGGGGCTGTGCTTGACCGCGTCCTTGACCAGGGCGACCAGCTCTTCCTTGGACAGGGACAGGTTGCGGCCCAGCGCGTACTGCGTGCGGCGCTTCTTCAGCGCGTCGATATAAGCGTTGCTCATGAGAATATTGCCTTTCGACTGGTAGATAGAGAGTTCGATGTGGACGAATTCTACCGTCGGGCACATGACATGAACCATCGGAAACGCATGTTCTGGTCGGAACAAACTGTTCTACCGATGGTGTTAATCCCGCCTCGCTTTCATCACCGACAGGACAGCGCGCCGGCGCTGACCGGACCTTGCCTGCGGACTTCCAGCGCCGTACAACCCCTGGGCGCGCCACCGGCGCGCGCCAGGACACCGCCGCCGGCACGACGTTCCCGCCTAGATCCACACATCGTTTGGCGCGGTCCGCTCCCCTTCCTGGTCGCCGGTATTGCGCACCCCGCGCGGCTCGATCAGCAGGACGCAGGCTTCGCGCTCGGCATGGGGCCTGTGTTCGACGCCGCGCGGCACCACCGCCATTTCCCCTGCCGCCAGCGTCACGGCGCCGTCGCGCAGGTCGATGCGCAGCTCGCCGTCGATGACGATGAAGGTCTCGTCGGTATCGGCGTGCGAGTGCCAGACAAACTCGCCCTGGATCTTGACGAGCTTGAACTGGTAGTCGTTCATCTCGGCAATGACCTTGGGCGTCCATTGCTCCTTGATGAGGTTGAACTTGCGGGCGAAATTGATGGCGGCGGACATGCTGCAACTCCTGGAATGTGAAAACTCCAGGCTACCGGTCGGCGGGATAGCGGTCTTGTAAGATCGTGCAGCTTGGGCGGCCCTGTCTGGCCGCACCGTTGCACGTCTCAGGCGCCCGCCCTCAGCATCGCCAGCCAGCGCCCCGGCGGCATGCCATAGGCTGCCGAGAAATGGCGGCTCATGTGGCTCTGATCGGTGAATCCCGCGGCCAGCGCGGCCTCGGCCAGGCCCAGCCCCGCCAGCATCAGCCGGCGGCACGCATCCAACCGACGCAGCGTGGCATAGCGATAGGGGCTGACGCCGTACAGCGCGCGGAAATCGCGCGACAGGCTCCAGCGGTCGCGACCACTGGCTGCTTCCAGGTCCGCCAAGGTCAGCCGGCCGGCCAATCCATCATGGATGCGCTGGCGTGCCCGCTCGGCCGCGCCATAGTCGAACGCGCGGCGACCGCCACGCTGGCCGGCGACGGTGGCCAGCGCTTGCGCCAGATCGTAGAGCGCGTCCGCCTCTTCCAGCGGATCCAGGGGCTGGCTCATCGTCCGCAGCAGCGGCTCGGCAGCCGCGCGCAGGCGCGGATCGTCGGACAGACCGCCCGGCACGAAAGGCAGGGGCTGCCCGCCCAGCATGCGCTGCACCAGGGCGGGCTCGACATAGAGCATGCGATAGCGAAAACCCGCGTCGGTGCCGGCCTGACCGTCGTGCGCCTCGTCCGGATGCAGCACCAGCGTGCCGCCGGGCAGGCTGTGGCGCAGTCCGCGCCGGTAGTGAAAGCTCTGCACGCCGGACAAGGTGCGGCCGATGGCATAGGTGTCGTGGCGATGCATCTCATAGCCGCGACCGCCGAAATAGGCTTCGATCCGTTCCAGTCCGGCGGTCCGCGGGGCGCGCGCCACCCAATCCTTTCGCCTGTCTTTGCCGTCCATGCACTCGCCCCCGCCGTCCCCGGGCCGGCAACAAGCCGGCTCCGGCTTCATGGTAGCAAGCCCGCGAACCCTGCCCTTCCGCAAGCCGCCCCAGACCCGCGCCCGCGCTTGGCGGCACCGGGGATTTCCCTTGGTTTTCCCCCGCGATGCCCCGAGCAGCCATCCGATTCCGCCGCAGTGAAAGCCAATCGGAAGTCTCGCTCCCTAGACTCGCGTTCAACTGAAATTCAGTTTCTTTTAAACCAAGCGTCAGCAAGGCGTGCGTCCGGCGCCTGCATGCCGCAAAAAGGGAGGATCGAACCATGCAGCAACAATCCCGCGCCGTGCGGCGCGAATGGTGGGCCGGAGGCGCGATGATCGCGCTGGGGCTGGGCACCGCCATCCACGCGGCCAGCTACAACGTCGGCTCGCTGGCCCGCATGGGCCCGGGCATGTTCCCGATGATCCTGGGCGTGCTGCTGGCGCTGCTGGGCGCGGCCATCGTGCGGGCCGGCTACGCGCCGCAGGCGGCAGACGAAGAGGCCGAGGTCGACGCGGCGCCGGACTGGCGCGGCTGGGGCTGCATCATCGGCGGACTGCTGGCCTTCATCGCGCTGGGCAAGTTCGGCGGCCTGGTGCCGGCCACGCTGGCGCTGGTGTTCATCTCGGCGCTGGGCGACCGCCAGCACACGGTCAAGAGCGCGGCGCTGCTGTCCGTGGGCGTGACGCTGCTGGGCCTGGCCGTGTTCTCCTGGGGGCTGCAGTTGCAGTTCCCGCTGTTCCGTTGGGGTTGATCAGCCATGGAAATCTTCAACAACCTGATGCACGGGTTCTCCATCGCCTTCGCGCTCGACAACCTGATGTGGGCGGCCTTCGGCGTGTTCATGGGCAACCTGATCGGCGTGCTGCCCGGCATGGGCGTGCTGGCCGCCATCTCCATTCTGCTGCCGCTGACCTACACCATGACGCCGACCGCGGCGCTGGTGATGCTGTCGGGCATTTACTACGGCTCGCAGTATGGCGGCGGCATCACCTCCATCATGCTGAACCTGCCCGGCACGGCCTCGCACGCGGTCGCCTGCCTGGACGGCAATCCGCTGGCGCGCAACGGCAAGGCCGGCTCGGCGCTGTTCATGCTGATGTTCTCGTCGTTCTTCGGCGCCTCGATCGGCATCCTGGCGATGATCCTGTTCTCGCCGCTGCTGGTGGACGTGGCCTTCAAGTTCGGCCCGGCCGAGTACTTCTCGATGATGATGCTGGGCCTGTTGGCCGGCGCCACGCTGGCCAAGGGCTCGGCCATCAAGGGCGTGGCCATGGTGGTGGTGGGACTGTTGCTGGGCGTGGTCGGCACCGACGTCAATACCGGCGTGATGCGCTTTCACTTCGGCGTGCTGGAGCTGAGCGACGGGCTGCAGATCGTGGCGCTGGCGATGGGGCTGTTCGGCGTGGCCGACTTCCTGAAGAACATCAACCGGCTGGGCGGCGACGCCAAGGTCACCGCCGCCAAGATCAGCATGAAATCCATGCGGCCCGAGGCCGGCGACATCAAGCAGTCACGCGGCGCGCTGGTGCGCGGCACGGCCATCGGCGCGGCCTTCGGCATCCTGCCCGGCACCGGGCCGACCATCGCGTCCTTCATCTCGTATGCCACCGAGAAGAAGGTCGCGCGCGACCCGCGCCGCTTCGGCCGTGGCGCCATCGAAGGCATCGCCGCGCCCGAGGCCGCCACCAGCGCGTCCACGCAGACCGGCTTCATCCCGACCATGAGCCTGGGCATCCCTGGCGATCCGGTCATGGCGCTGATGCTGGGCGCGCTCATCATCCACGGCATCCAGCCCGGACCGCAGATGATGGTCGAGCATGCCGATATGTTCTGGGGGCTGATCGCCAGCTTCTGGGTCGGCAACATCCTGCTGCTGTTGCTGAACCTGCCGCTGATCGGCATGTGGGTGCGGCTGCTGACGGTGCCGTTCCGCTACCTGTTCCCGGCGGCGCTGTTCTTCGTCTGCGTGGGCGTGTACAGCACCAACAACAACCTGTTCGACGTGGGCATGGTGACGCTGTTCGGCGTGGCCGGCTACGCGCTGATGCGGCTGCGCTTCGAACCCGCGCCGCTACTGCTGGGCTTCGTCCTGGGACCGATGGTGGAAGAGAACTTCCGCCGCGCGCTGCTGCTGTCGCGCGGCGAGCTGTCGATCTTCGTGACGCGCCCCATCAGCCTGGGCTTCGTGGCCGCCTGCGTGCTGCTGATCTGCCTGCTGATGGTCTCGGCGGTGCGGCAGCGGCGGCGTCGGGAAGTGTCGTTGCTGGCCTCGACGGAAAGCCGCTAGCGAACACCATCCCGATGCGGCCGCCTGAGCGATTACGTCCCATAAGACATCAATCGACGGCCGCGATCGGGATGGCCCCTTTCGCCGAATGCTCCCGTGCATCCAATGGCAACGCTTTGCTTGCGCACGCTCGGTCATCACGCAGCGACAGCAAAACGAGCAACAACAAAAAACCCGCAATCTCGTTGGAGAATTGCGGGTTCTTTGCTTTTCCAGAGTCGCTCTGGAAAAAAATTCTGGTGCCGACGGCGAGACTCGAACTCGCACAGCTTTCGCCACTACCCCCTCAAGATAGCGTGTCTACCAATTTCACCACGTCGGCGGGGTCATGCGCCTTGCTTAAGAACCTGACTCGAAAGCCGGTGCCTGCAAATCCACATGCCATTCCGGCGATTGCCCGTAAGCAAGGCCAGAAAGTCGAGCATTCTAGCATGAATTGGAATAGTCATTCATATTGAGAATTGACGTAACCGATCATGCGAATTCAGGCCCGGCGTGCCTTGCACCCACCCAGAAAAAAGCCGGCTCACGCCGGCTTCTCGCTGCGTAGCCACAGCCGCCCCCTGTGCACAGGGGCCGGCCGCGAGCGCATGCCTTACTTGGCGGGGGTTTGCGCCGGCTTGTCGCCCGAGGCGGGAGCCGCCGGAACCGAAGGCACCGAGGCGTCGGGCTTGGCCGGGGCGGAAGCCGCGCCGGGAACCGACGAAGCGCCAGGAACCGACGAAGCGCCAGGAACCGACGAAGCGCCCGGAACCGAGGATGCGCCCGGGACGGACGAGCCGCCGGGAACCGATGCGCCGCCCGGCACCTGGGGCACGGAACGGTCGGCCGGGAAGTTCTGCATCACGCCGCCGTCCAGGACCGAGGAGGAGCCCTTGTGGCTGACATAGGCCAGGCCGGCGGTGGTGGCAAAGAACACGACGGCGGACCACTTGGTCATGCGCGACAGGAAGTTGGCCGCGCCGGTGGCGCCGAACAGGCTGCCGGCCGAGCCGCTGCCAAACGCGGACCCCATGTCGGCGCCTTTGCCTTGCTGCAGCAGGACCAGGATGATGATGGCCAGCGCCGAGATCACTTGGACGGCCAGCAGAACTTTGAGAATCAGGGGCATTACGGACTCCGGAACGGAAACTTTTAGATGGCGGCGATGCGCAGGAATTCATCGGCCACGAGCGACGCGCCGCCGACCAGGGCGCCGTCGATGTCGGCCATGGCGAACAGGCTGGCGGCATTGGCCGCCTTGACGCTGCCGCCGTACAGCACTTGCACCTGGGCCGCGCCTAGCGCGCGCAGGGCGGCGCGGATGGCGCCGTGGACTTCCTGGGCCTGCTCGGGGCTGGCGCTGCGGCCGGTGCCGATGGCCCAGACCGGCTCATAGGCCAGGACCATGCGCGACACGGCTTCGGCGCCCAGGGCCAGCACGGGCTTGAGCTGGCGCTCGATGACGGCCAGCGTGTTGCCGGCGTCGCGATCGGCCAGCGATTCGCCCACGCAGACCACGGGAGTCAGGCCGGCGGCCAGCGCGGCGCGCGACTTGTCCGCCACGATCTGGTCGGTCTCGCCGTGCAGCACGCGACGCTCGGAGTGGCCGGCCAGGGCCCAGCGGCAGCCGAATTCCTTCAGCATCGCGCCGGAGACTTCGCCCGTGTAGGCGCCCTTTTCCTGAGCGCTGACATCCTGCGCACCCCAGCTGACGCTGCTGCCGGTCAGGGCGGAAGCGGCCTGGGCCAGGTACGGGAACGGCACGCAAACGCCGATCTGGCAATGGCTGGCGGCATCCACGGCGCGCAGTTCGGTCAGCAACGCGGCGTTCTCGGCCAGGTTGCCGTTCATCTTCCAGTTGCCCAGCACGAGGCGGGCGCGGTTTTCGACTGAAGTCATGGCGCAAAGGTCAGAAAGGGTGAGCCCGGGAGGCCGGCCGCCGGCCAGCCGCGAGGCCAGGCCGCCGCCGGACGGGTGCATCCGGGCCGGGCGGCTGTCGCGCGGGCGGCACCAGGAGTGCGCCGTCTACGGCAAGCCGAGGCCCATGAAACATTCGCCCACGGGTCTGCCTGGAAAAAATTCCAGGCGAAACCTGCGATTGTATCCTGTTGTGCGCCGGCGTGCCGACGCACCCGAGTTTCCCTATACGGTCAGGATGATCTTGCCGATGTTCTCGCCGCTTTCCATCATGGCGTGGGCCTGGGCGGCCTGGGCCAGCGGGAAGGTGGCGTGGACGATCGGCTTGATGGCGCCCTGCTCCAGCAACGGCCAGGCGCGCTCGCGCAGCGCGCGGGCGATGGCGCCCTTGAAGGCCACTGGGCGCGGACGCAGCGTGGAACCGGTGATGGTGAGCCGGCGACGCATGACCTGCGCCGTGTCCACATTGGCATGGGCGCCGCCCAGCTGCGCGATGATGACAATGCGGCCGTCGTCGGCCAGGCACTGGATGTCGCGACCGATGTAGTCGCCCGCCACCATGTCCAGGACCACGTCCACGCCGCGTCCGCCGGTGGCGTCCAGCACTTCCTTCACGAAGTCCTGGGTCTTGTAGTTGATGCCGCGCGCGGCCCCCAGCGCTTCCACGGCGCGGGCGCGCTCATCGCTGCCGACGGTGGCGTAGACCGGGTTGCCCATCGCGCGGGCCAGCTGGATGGCCGTGGTGCCGATGCCGCTGGCGCCGCCATGGACCAGCAGCGCCTCGCCCTCGGCCAGACCGCCGCGGTCGAACACGTTGCTCCAGACGGTGAAGTAGGTTTCGGGCAGGCCGGCGGCTTCGATGTCGGAAAGGCCGCGCGGAATCGGCAGGCACTGGGCGGCGGGCGCGACGCAGTATTCGGCATAGCCGCCGCCCGCGACCAGCGCGCAGACCTTGTCGCCGATCGCCAGGCCGCCGGCAGCCGCGTCGCCGGACACGATTTCGCCGGCCACTTCCAGGCCGGGCAGGTCCGACGCGCCGCGCGGCGGCGGATAGGCGCCCTTGCGCTGGAAGACGTCGGGACGGTTGATGCCGGCCGCGCTGACCTTGATCAGCACCTCGCCCGGACCGGGCTCCGGCATGGGTCGTTCCACCGGCACCAACACGTCCGGACCGCCGGGGCGGGAGATTTCAACAGCCTTCATCATGCCTCCTGGGTAGCAAATGGATTATTATTGCGCCCTTCGGATGGCATGCAAGCCATCGCCGGCAAAACGTTTGCCTGGCGATCAGCGCCGTCCCGACACCAGGAAGCGTGGCCGAGCGGTTGAAGGCACCGGTCTTGAAAACCGGCAAGGGTTTACGCCCTTCGTGGGTTCGAATCCCACCGCTTCCGCCAACACGATGCCGCGCATGGCCCAATCCCTAGCTTGCCTTCCGCTACCCGACGGCTTCGAACCGCGCGGGGAGCTTGCCGTCGAGCACGACGAAGAATCGGGCAAGGTCTACGAGATGTGGATGCTGGACACGGCGCTGCCGTTCGACGCGGCGGTCGCCGCGCTGTCTGAGTTCGCGCAGCGGCACTTTGGCGGCCAGAAAAGAGAAGCCGCCACCAAGCTGCCGGGCGTGTGCAGCTGGGCCGCGAACTGGTCCCTGGGCGGCCAGGAAGTCTCGGCGCAACTCACCTGCGCGGACGCAGACAGCGCGGGCTATCTGCGCAATGCCTATCCCTACACGTCGTAGGATTGCTCGCCCAGCCGGAACCCCATGTCCGTGCCCCAGCGGTCGACATAGCGGATCCAGCGCGTCTGGCATGACACACAGCAATAGTGCTCATAGCGGTTGACCGGGTCGCCGTCGACCTCCACGCAATCCACCAGGCCTAGCCGCGGATGCGACTCCATGCTGACCGCCATGCCCAGCGGCAGGCTCAGGCAGGACTCGCACATGGATGCAGCCCGCGCCTCGCCCGAGGCCGGCTCCCCCCTTCCGGTCCCGGCGCTCCCCC
>NZ_JCBANH010000050.1:0-42602 GCF_059760925.1 Achromobacter sp. 1011791174 | reverse complement strand
CTCGTGCTCCGGTGCGTGGCGGGGTTCTTCCGGGGGGGTATCGGCATGCTCCTGTCCCAGACCCGGTAGGGGCTGCAAGGGCTGCAGCGGCAGCCGCACGGGGCTGGCGGCCGACGCGCCGGTGCGCTCAGAATTGGGCGTGCTCCAGTACACGACCAGCAGCACCAGCGCGCCGTAGATCGCCAGGGTGTAGAGCACGGTCAGCGTGGCCCAGCCCACGCGCTTGCCGGTGATGGGGGGCGCGTCTTCGCGGCCAAGCAGGCTGCGCCAGCGCACCAGCGCGGCGCCCGGCGCGCTGATCAGCCACCAGGCCAGGCGCCGGACCACGCCGGGCGGACGGGGCAGCTGCGCGCTGACCTGGGCGGCCAGCAATTCGCGCAGGGCGCGGTTTTCCTCGAGCAGGCGCAGGGCATCCGCCGGCGCCTGATCATTGTGATCCGGAGTGCTGTCATGCTGCGTAGCGAGGGGATCGGACGGCGTGGCGGTCATGTTGAGAAAACTATAGATACAAAATCATGCGACCGCAATTATGAGGGGCGCGGGTAGCGGTCAAAAAAACGAATAAGCGGGCAAAAGGCCGGCTGCGGCAGGCACTTGCCAGCAGGGTGTAGGCATGTGTCCGGAAGGCGGACGCGACACGATGGGGAGCCGTGCTGTCATGCAAGTTCAGGTGGGTGTTCTCGCGCCTGGCGGCGCGCAGCATGCGATCCGGCGACTGCGGCAGATCCGGGATCCGTCGTCAGAGTGGCCCGCGCGCGGGAAAGCACAAAGCCGGCTTGCGCCGGCTTTGTGCTTGGGTGGGACCCGAAGGTCCCCGTGCCAGGTCGGGCAAGCCGGACCTCGCGGTCCGGACCTGCCCGGCAGTTCCTGCTGAGGCGTGATTAACGCAGCAGCGACAGAACGGTTTGCGGCACTTGGTTGGCTTGCGCCAGAACCGAGGTACCAGCCTGTTGCAGGATCTGGTTCTTGGACATGTTCGACACTTCCGTGGCGTAGTCCGCGTCCTGGATCCGCGAGCGAGCGCCCGACAGGTTGTTGACGACGTTGTTCAGGTTGGCGATCGTCGATTCCAGACGGTTCTGCACAGCACCCAGCTCGCCGGTCAGCTTGTTCAGGACCTTGAACGCGGAGTCCAGGGTCTTGAGCGGGTCGCCGGTCTTGTCGCCCTTGCTGGTCTTTTCGAACGTCATCTTGCCGTTCGCGCCCATGTACAGCTGCTTGCCGTAGTTGGAGGCGTTTTGATCGACGCCCGTGTTGGCGCCCGCGACCTTGGTATCGCCGCCGGCGATCGAGGTGATCTTGCCGGAGATTTGGTCGAACTGGTAGACGCTGGTGTAGGACTGGATGTCGGTCAGTTCACCCTTGCCGTCGACCTGGATCGTGGCGGCCGGGGTACCAGCCTTGGTGACTGCGCCAGCAGCCGTGATGTCCAGCGAGGTCGACAGCAGGCCCTGGCCCATCTTCACCGTGGCGGCAACGCCGGAGAGCTTCGACAGGACCACGTCCTTGGAGGCGGTGGCGTTGTTGGTGACGGTGTCGGCAGCGCCGCCGTTCTTGTAGGTGATCGAACCGATCGACAGGCTGACCGTGCCGGCGGTGGCGCCGCTCAGCGTGTTGTCCGCCATGTAGCCGGT
Organism: Achromobacter sp. 1011791174; assembly: GCF_059760925.1. Classification (NCBI taxonomy): domain Bacteria; kingdom Pseudomonadati; phylum Pseudomonadota; class Betaproteobacteria; order Burkholderiales; family Alcaligenaceae; genus Achromobacter; species Achromobacter sp. 1011791174. The sequence continues at coordinate 40,968 of NZ_JCBANH010000050.1, read as the reverse complement.
GAGGTCGTCCAGCTTGGCTTGGGCGTAGGTGCCGCCGGCCGGGTTGCTGTCGGTGGCGACCAGGCTACCCTTGGTGTCGGAGTACAGCTTGTTGCCGTTGGCGTCCGTGATCAGGCCGTTGCCGTCGATCTTGATCGACACGGACTGGGTCTTGTTCGTGTAGGTGGCGGAAATCGGGGTATTGCCGATTTGAGCCTTGATGTTGCTGTTCAGCGTACCCGTGGTTGCCTTGGTGGTAACTGCGGTGTAGTCGTAGTTGTCGTTGGCGGCGTTGTACGTGTAGGTCGTGCCGGCGGAGGTGACGCTGTCGCCGTTCTTGAACTTGCCCAGAACGTCAGCAGCCTTCGCGTCCACGTTGGTGGTCGTGACCGTGTAGGTGTTGTTGGCGCCGGCAACCACGTTCGGGCCGCTCATGTCGTTGACGTTGGCGGCGCGGTTGTCGATGACACCCTTGCCGTTGACGTTGAAGCCGTTCAGGCCCAGCGTCTTGACGCTGATTTCCGACAGGTTCAGGGTGATGGTTTCGCCGTCGTTGGCGCCGACTTGCAGCGTCAGGGGCTTGGCGGCGGCCGACAGAACCTTCACGCCGTTGAAGTCGGTTTGTTGCGAGATGCGGTCGATGTCCGACAGACGCTGGTTGATTTCGTCTTGCATCGAATCCAGCTGCTCTTGCGAGTAGTTGCCGTTACCGGCCTGAACGGCCAGTTCGCGCACGCGCTGCAGGTGGGTGTTGACTTCGCTCGACGCGCCTTCGGTCGTTTGAGCCAGCGAGATGCCGTCGTTGGCGTTGCGGGCGGCTTGGGTCAGGCCCTTGACGTTCGCGGTGAAGCGGTTGGCGATGGCCATGCCGGCGGCGTCGTCCTTGGCGCTGTTGATGCGCAGGCCCGACGACAGGCGTTCGATGGCGGTACCCAGGGCGGACTGGGACTTGTTCAGGTTGTTCTGGGCAACCAGGGACAAGTAGTTGGTATTGATGACTGCAGCCATGTTTAAGCTCCCAAGGAGAGAAAGGCTTCTTCAAACCGGGCAGCTAGGCCGCCCAACTGTAACGTGAGGAACTGAATTTGAGGTTTTCAAGTTCGTCCGTTGCCAGGATTACGGCAGTCCAAAACCAGACTTTAGGGAGAATTTGCGAAGGACGTTCTTTTTTGTGCATGCGCGGGCAATGCAAAGATCGGGCCTCGGCCGCGTCGAAATAAAAAGGGGCGGAATGAATTCGCCCCTTTCTGGTTCTACTCCTGGCCTGCGCGGCCGGCCTAGATTAGCAAGCCCTGGATCCGGAGGCGGCCAAGCACGTCCGACAAGATGGTCTGCGCCACCGGGTCAAGATTGCGTACCCGCTTCAATGATTTGCCGTTGGGGTGGGACAGCTCCCCGGAAGCAAGAGCGTCGCGCAGTCGAGTGCGAATGTCCGCAACGGAGGCGCCTTGATCGATATGGCCGATCACGAAGCGGCCGACGGCGTCCGTGGGGAGACGGGTTTGCTGGTGCCAAAGATTGTATGGGCCGACCTGGAGGGCGGTTTCGCGGGTCAAGGCGTGCAGGCGGGCAAGTCCCGGAATCCACTTGGGCTTGGCGTCGTCTCCGCCATAGCCTACCGGCTCCAATCGATACTGGAGCGCGTTGGCGTTCAGCATGAGTACCAGATGGTGGAGAATCTGCTCGCGGAGCTGGTCGTCGGTGGTAGCCTTTCTGGCTTTGGGCCGGGCGGCGTCCACGAGTTCCTGGAAGGTCGCCGGACGGGGCCAGGCCGTGCGCAGCGCATCAGCGATGGCGATGAAGCTGGAATCCTGCGATGCGATATTGATACCACTGAGCGTACGATAGTGCCGCTCCTTGGAGGGAGCGCCCGCGGGCGCGCGCTCCAGTGTCAGGTGAGCAGCCAGGTGCATCTTCTCGAGAGCATTGGCTTCTGGGATATCCAGAATCTGGTCGGCGCGCTCCGAGCGGATGAGCAGGCTCTTGCGGAATTGCCGACCTACAGCGAAGTCGAGGTACTGTTCGCGCATTTCCCGCCCCGTGTCTGCCGACAGGGCGCCATGCAGCACCGCGACGTTGTTGCCGAAGTTCGACGCAATAGTGGATTGCGGTTCGGCGTCCGTCAAATAGGTCAATCCGGCTTGTTGGGCGGCTGCGACGAATTCCAGGAAGTAGCAGGGTGCATTGACCGCCTCCAAATGCTCGTGCATCAGGTAGTAGTCGGATTGCTGTCGCAGCTGGCGGGCGGCCTGTTGGAGCGCCGCGCGCATTGGATTGTTGCCCCATAGCCCGTTTTCCAACATGCTGAGCATGTCTTTTGCCCGCGCAAGCTGTTCTTCCGGCGTCTGTGCGCCATGGCTGTTCAGGATCATCGCGTCCCGCACCACATCCGAAGCCTTCCAGCCCGGGTAGGTGTTGTAGCTGATATAGGCAATGCCTTCCGGCGCCAGGTTCTCCCGGCATACGCGGAGGATGGCTTCGCGCACCTCTGGTGGCACCCAACTGAATACGCCGTGCACGATGATGTAGTCGAACTGTCCGAACTCGGGCGTGATGTCCGTGATGCTCATCGCGCGCAAGTCCAGGTTCTTCAGCCCCATGGCTTTGACGATGGACTGGCCGGCTTCAATCTGCTGGGCGGAGAGGTCCACGCCCACGGCATGGCCGTCGGGATGCGCGACGGCGTAGGGCAGCAGATTGCCGCCGGCGGCGCACCCCAGCTCCAGGACGCGGGCGTTTGCCACGGGGGGCGCGCTGACGCCATACAGCGCTGCCACGGCGCGCAGGTGCCCGGGCGCGGAGAAGGAGAAGGCATTCGATTGGTAAGGCGTTTCGTCGTAGGCCGCGGCTAGCGCCTGGGTGACGGCGTCGGTATCGGTCATTGCGTATTCCTGGGGGGCGGTAGAGCGAGTGCGCTGGCGCCGGCCCATGCCGGCGCCATGATGCGCGCCAGTCTGAAGGTTAGCTGTCGCTCGCGCGAAGAAATGGGGGGAATAAAGGCGGAATTCGCCGGGATCTTGCACGCTTGGCACGAACAGCTCGCGTGCGAACCCTGTAAACAGAGCGCTAAATAATCTGCGCGATCTGCCCTTCCTTGGGCAGATCCTGCCAGGCCTGTTCCTTCAGCTTGGCGCGAATCCGCGCCGTGGCCTGTGAGCGCAGCTGGCAGACGCGGGCCTCGGTCACGTTCATGATCGCGCCGATTTCCTTCAGGTTCAGGCCTTGCTCGTAACACAGCGACAGCAGCAGCTTTTCGCGATCGGGCAGGGCGTCGATGGCGTGCACCAGCGCCTGGCGGAAATCGCCCGCCAGCAGGGAATCCAGCGGATTGCCGGTGGCCGAGCCGTGGTTCAGCGTGGCGCTCCAGTCCGATTGCGCGCCCGGGCCGGTATCGGCGTCGGTCGTGAAATCCTCGTAATGCACGATCTGCACGCCTTGCGCGTCGTGCAGCAGCGCCTGGTATTCATTCAGCGGCAATTCCAGCTGCTGGGCGATCTCGGCTTCGGTGGGCGCGCGCATCAGGCGCTGCTCGAGCTGTTGGATGGCCTGCTCGATCTTGCGCGCCTTGGCGCGCACGCTGCGAGGCAGCCAGTCCTGGCCGCGCAACTCGTCCAGCATGGCGCCGCGGATGCGGGTGGTGGCGTAGGTCTCGAACTGCGCGTCGGCGGTTTCCTGATAACGACGGACAGCATCGAGCAGGCCGATCATGCCGGCCTGTATGAGGTCGTCGAGCTCGACGCTGGCCGGCAGGCGGGCGAGCAATTGCAGGGCCAGCTTCCGCACTAGCGGGGCATATTCGACCAAGCTGTCATCTGCGTGGGGCATTGCGGAAAGGTCAGGCGGTGTCCATCTTCACGCGCCGTCGATCGTTGTCAATTTGCGACATTGTCGACAAACGCGCGGCTGCACTAAAGCGGGGCAAGGATAAGTGATCGGCAAGTTGTCATTGTCGGCAAATGCGCTCTTTTCATTCCTTAAAGCACGCAACTTTTTGAATGCCTATTTGGCAAATTGACGTAAATTTGGCCAAGAATTGCATGTCAAGGTGTATCTAAAATCGCAAGTTGCGCAATATCAACAAAGATTTGTCATATAAGTCATAGAAAATGACATGACCTGTGGTAAATTTTACTTAAATTGCGAACAAATGATACATTTCGCATTAAAACAGGATGCAGCGGGCAATCATGCAACAAAACATGCGTTGCCCTTGGTAATCAAGCCCCTTGCGTGGGATAGGGAATAGGGAGTCGGGCGTGCAACAAGTCGAGAATTCTTTGCTGGCAGATATTCGTGAAGTGAATCTGTCCTACCTGTTGTTGGCGCAGCGCATGCTGCGCGACGACTATGCCGCATCCATGTTCCGTCTGGGATTCAGCAACGAAGTCGCCGATATCCTGATGCGCCTGTCGCCGGCGCAGCTGGTGAAGCTGGCCAGCTCCAGCTCGCTGCTGTGCCGCTTCCGTTTCGATGACTACAGCCTGCTGTCCGCGCTGACGCACGATGTGCTCGGCGGCGCGCTGCAGCAAGCGCATGCGACGATCCTGCTGGCGAAACAGCCGGTCGAAGAGCTGGCCTGACGGCCTTTCCGGATCCCACACGGATAATCAGTCATGGCCATCAAGAGCGTTTCGCAGGAAGCCGACGACATTCTGCTTGCCAGCTCGATGATTTCACTGGGCGCGCGGTTGCAGGTGCTGGAGGCTGAGACCAGTCTCAGCCACGACCGCCTGGCGCGCCTGTATCGGGAAATACGCGGCTGCTCGCCTCCCAAGGGCATGCTGCCTTTCTCGGTGGACTGGTTCATGACCTGGCTGCCGAATATCCATTCCTCGCTGTTCTACAACGTCTATTCCTTCCTGAACGCGCGCACCACCAGCAAGGGCATCCGCGCGGTCATCGACGCCTACCGGCTGTACCTGGAAAACTCGGGCGTGGACAACGCCGAGTCCGGCGAGCCAGTGCTGAGCTTCACCCGTGCCTGGATGCTGGTCCGCTTCTTCGACAGCGGCATGCTGCAACTGTCGGCCTGCCGCCAGTGCGGCGGCCATTTCATCGCCCATGCGCACGACCCGCAATCCGACTTCGTGTGCGCCATTTGCCGGCCGCCGCCCCGCGCCGGAAAGACGCGCGCGGCCGCCAAGGCGCGCGCCGGCAGCCGCCCCGTGCCTGCCTCCGACGCCGCCCGTTCCTGAGCGGCGGCGTCCAAATACATCAAAAGCCCTGGAAAACTCCCCGTAACCCGCCTTTTTGGGTCGGGGGGAACAGGGGATCATTGACGCCGGTTTTAGACTTCGTTGGCAGGGGCCTGATGTGTTGATTGTTATCGGTTATCTCGTGGTGAGCGTCTCGGTCGTCGGCAGCTTCATCGCGCTCGGCGGCCACCTGGGCGCGCTGTACCAGCCTTTCGAGCTCACGCTGATCTTCGGAGCCGCCTTCGGCGCGTTCCTGGCCGGCAACAGCAAGAAGTCCCTGATGCTGGTCAAGAAAGCCTTGCCCGACGCGCTCAAGAGCTCGCAGTACAGCAAAGAGGTGTACATGGAGCTGATGGCGCTCTTGTATGTCCTGCTGAACAAGGCGCGCCGCGAAGGCCTGATGGCCATCGAATCGCATATCGAGGATCCGGCCTCCAGCCCGATCTTCAGCGAGTACCCGCGCATCATGAAGGACAACAAGCTCATGGAGTTCATCACGGACTACCTGCGCATCATGATCAGCGGCAACATGAGCTCGTTCGAAATCGAAACGCTCATGGACGAGGAAATCGAAACCTACCGCCACGAGCGCGAAATCCCCACCCATGCCCTGCAACAGATGGCCGACGGCCTGCCGGCCTTCGGCATCGTGGCGGCGGTGCTGGGCGTGATCAAGGCCCTGGCGGCGGTGGACCAGCCGCCCGCGATCCTGGGCGACCTGATCTCCAAGGCCATGGTGGGCACGTTCCTGGGCATTCTGCTGGCCTACGGCTTCGTCGGACCGCTGGCCTCGCGCGTCGACCGCCGCACGGCCGAGGCGGTCAAGGTGCTGGAATGCATCAAGACTACGTTGCTGGCCAGCATGAACGGCTATCCGCCCCAGCTGGCGGTGGAGTTCGGCCGGAAGGTGCTGTTCTCGGCCGTGCGCCCGACCTTTGGTGAGCTGGAAGAGCACGTCCGGCAGACCAAGTCCACCGGCAAGGTCTGACGGAGCAGCGGGCCATGAGCACCGTAAACAACCACCGTGTGGTGATCCGCCGCAAGAAGGTCAGGGGCGGCGGCCACCACGGAGGCAGCTGGAAGATCGCCTACGCCGACTTCATCACGGCCATGATGGCGTTCTTCCTGGTGATGTGGCTGATCAGCATCGTGCCGCGCGAAGAGCTCAAGGGCATCGCGGAGTACTTCCGCATGCCGCTGCGGGTGGCGCTGACCGGCGGACCCAGCAGCTCGGCCGAGACCAGCGCCGTGCCTGGCGGTGGCCGCGATCCGCTGCGCAGCGATGGCGACGAGCGCCGCGCCCAGGGCAACCGGGTCGAGGCCCAGCCGATGGTGGACGCCGAACGGCGCGATCACCATCGCCTGGAAAACCTCAAGAAGCGCCTGGAAAACGTGATCGAGAACAGCCCGGTGCTCAAGAGCTTCCGGCCGCAGCTGCTGATCGACATGACCACCGAAGGCCTGCGAATCCAGATCATCGACAATCAGAACCGCCCCATGTTCGCCACCGGTCGCGCCGAGGTGCAGCCGTACATGCGCGACATCCTGCGTGAGCTGGGGCCGGTCCTGAACGAGCTGCCCAACAAGGTCAGCATCTCGGGCCATACCGACGCGTCGCAATACGCGCGCGGGGAGCGCGCCTACAGCAACTGGGAACTGTCGGCCGACCGCGCCAACGCGTCCCGCCAGGAGCTGGTGGCCGGCGGCATGAGCGAGAGCAAGGTCATGCGGATCCAGGGGCTGTCGTCCAGCATGAGCCTGGTTAAAGATGATCCGTATGCAGCCGTTAATAGACGTATCAGCCTTGTGGTGCTCAATCAGGGCACCCAGCGGCGCATCGAGAATGAAAACGCCGCGGCCGCCGACGTGAGCGCGCGCGATGCACGCGAGGTCGGAACGGCGGTGGAGGCGGCCCAGGCTGCGGTTAGGGCCGCCGGGCAAACCAATCAGGGCGCAGCGGAAAGCACCCCGCGCGCCGAAGGGGTTCAATAACGATGGCGGCAACGATACTGGTGGCCGATGATTCGGCCACGATGCGCATGATTGTGCAGGCGACGCTGACCGGCGCGGGCTGGAAGGTCGTGACGGCAGGCAATGGCGAGGAAGCGCTGGAAATGGCCCGCAGCCATCCCATCGACCTGGTGGTCAGCGACTGGAACATGCCCGTGATGGGCGGCCTGGAGCTGATCCAGGGTCTGCGGGGAGAGGACCAGTACGTGGACGTGCCCGTTCTCGTGCTGACCACGGAAGACGACGTGGACAGCAAGATGGCCGCCCGGGATCTGGGAGTGTGCGGCTGGTTGTCCAAGCCGGTCGATCCCGACGTGCTGGTGGAATTGGCGTCCGAACTGCTCAATGAGCAGCCGGGCGCGTAGGCGAGTTCATTTATGAAGGCGTACCGGCCATGAGTTCTGGTTTGGATCTCAGTCAGTTTTACGAGACCTTTTTCGACGAGGCGGATGAGCTGCTCGCGCAGATGGAGCAGCTGCTGCTGGAGCTGGACGTGGGCTCGCCCAACATCGAGCAGCTCAACGCCATTTTCCGGGCCGCCCACTCGATCAAGGGCGGCGCGGCGACGTTCGGCTGCTTCACGCAGCTGGCCGGCACCACGCACCTGCTCGAAAACCTTCTGGACGCGATCCGTCGCGGCGAAATGGCGCTGCGCACGGACATGGTGGACATATTCTTGGAAACGAAAGACGTGCTCAAAAGCCAATTGGACGCCTACCGGGCCTCCGAAGAGCCCGACGAAGCCGTATTCGAGCGCATCTGCGCGGTACTGAGGCAGCTGGCCCTGGAGCATAAGGATCCGGCGGCTGCCGCGCAGGCGCCGGCCCCCGCTCCCGTCGCGGCCCCCGCGCCGCCGCCCGCGCCCGAACCCGAGCCTGCCCCGGAACCGGCGGCGGCCGCGCCGGCGGGCGACGGCGCCGGCCTGCCGCTGCGCGTGCGCATCACCAAGGTGTCGGACAAGGACGCCGAGGCCCTGCTCGAGGAAATGGGCAACCTGGGTCAGGTGCGCGCCAGCGAGCGCGCCAATGGCACGCTGACCGTCTGGGTCGACAGCACCTGCACGCCCGACGATATCGAGGCGGTCTGCTGCTTCATCGTCGACGCCGATCAGCTGAACATCGCCCGCGAGGCGGCTCCTGGCGCATCGGCGCCGGCGGCCCCGGTCGAGCAGTTCGCGCAGGCGGCCGAGCAGTTCGCCGCGCAGGCGCAAGCCCAGGCGCCGGCGCCGGCTGCTGTCGCGCCGGCTCCGGCCGCGCCCGCCGTGGCCGAGTCGGCCGCCGCTGCCGAAGCCATCACCCAGGCGGCGCGCGCCACCCGCGCGGCGCCCGCGCACGCGGACAAGGAATCGACTTCCATCCGCGTCGGCGTGGAGAAAGTCGACCAGATCATCAACCTGGTGGGCGAGCTGGTCATTACCCAGGCCATGCTGGCGCAGACCGCGTCCACGCTGGATCCTGTGCTGCATGACCGCCTGCTCAACGGCATGGAGCAGCTCGAGCGCAACGCGCGCGACCTGCAGGAAGCCGTGATGTCCATCCGCATGATGCCGATGGACTACGTGTTCAGCCGCTTCCCGCGCCTGGTGCGCGACATCGCCGGCAAGATGGGCAAGCAGATCGAACTGCAGACCTACGGCCGCGCCACCGAACTGGACAAGAGCCTGATCGAGCGCATCATCGATCCGCTGACGCACCTGGTGCGCAACAGCCTGGACCACGGCATCGAGACGCCCGAGAAGCGCGTGGCGTCCGGCAAGGATCCCGTGGGCCAGCTGGTGCTTTCCGCCCAGCACAACGGCGGCAACATCGTGATCGAGGTGAGCGACGACGGCGCCGGCCTGAACCGCGAGAAGATCCTGAAGAAGGCCATGTCGCAGGGCCTGCCGGTCAACGAAAACTCGCCCGACGACGAAATCTGGCAACTGATCTTCGCGCCCGGCTTCTCCACGGCCGAGAAGGTCACGGACATCTCCGGTCGTGGCGTGGGCATGGACGTGGTGCGCCGGAACATCCAGGACATGGGTGGCCACGTGCAGCTGTCGTGCGAGCCGGGCAACGGCACCACCACGCGCATCGTGCTGCCGCTGACGCTGGCGATCCTGGACGGCATGTCGGTGCGGGTGGGCGAAGAGACCTTCATCCTGCCGCTGAACCATGTGACCGAATCGCTCCAGCCGACCAACGACCAGATCTATTCGGTCGCCGGCAACGAGCGCGTGATGCAGGTGCGCGGCGAGTACCTGCCGCTGGTCGAGATGCACCGCGTGTTCTCCGTGGGCGGCGCGCAGACCGATCCCACCCAGGCCATCGCGGTCATCATGCAGGCCGAGGATCGCCGTTTCGCGCTGCTGGTGGATCACCTGATCGGCCAGCACCAGGTGGTGGTCAAGAATCTCGAGTCCAATTACCGCAAGGTGCCCGGCATTTCGGCGGCCACCATCCTGGGCGATGGCAGCGTGGCCCTGATCGTCGACGTATTCGCGCTGGCGCGCGCCAACCGTGAGCGTTGGTCGCAGCCCGAAGCCATTTTGAATTGATGGAGAATGAACCTCATGGCAGCCAAACCGCAAGCGCAGGCCGCGCGCAATGAAGATGTCGGCAGCGAGTTCCTGGTCTTCACGCTGGGCGACGAAGAGTACGGCATCGACATCCTGAAGGTCCAGGAAATCCGCGGTTATGACGCGGCCACCGTGACCCGCATCGCCAATGTCCCGCCCTTCATCAAGGGCGTGACCAACCTGCGCGGCATCATCGTGCCGATCGTCGACCTGCGCATCAAGTTCAACCTGGGCAGCGTCGAATACAACGAGCAGACCGTGGTCATCATCCTGAACCTCGAGCGCCGCGTGGTCGACGGCGTGTCCGACGTGCTGATGCTCAACTCCGGCCAGATCCGGCCCGCGCCAGAGTTCGGCGCCACGCTGTCCACGGAATACCTGACGGGCCTGGGCACGGTCGACGAGCGCATGCTCATCCTGGTCGATATCGAGAAGATGATGACCAGCGACGAGATGGCGCTGGTGGAGAAGGTCGCCTCCTGAACGGGGCGGCAGGCAGGATGAACGGACGAGGCGTCATATTGAACCCGATGTGACGCTTTCCTCAACGATTGCAGTCAGGGAGTGGTTCTTGTGATGCGCAAGTTTTTCGCGAACATGACGATACGCGCCAGCCTGTTGTGGGTGCTGGCGTTCTTCTCTTTCATGTTGGTGATCGGTGCCGCGCTGGGCGTGCTGTCCCTGCGCATCAGCAACGGTACGCTGGCCGAACTGAAGCAATCGCAGGAACTGGACGATGCGCTCGGCCGGGTGGTCCTGAGCTACAAGGACGCGCTCAACGGCCTGAGCCGCGCGGCCTCTTCCAATTACGCGGACATCGTGCGCAACGTCGGCCAGGCGACCCTGCCGACGGCGGGCCTGGCCGGCGAAGCCGCCGGCCTGCTGCAGCGGGCGAAGGCCTCCCTGAATAAGGGCCAGGCCGAGTACGAGTACTACAAGAGCCTTGCCAAGCCCGCCGACGCGGCCGAATCGCTCAAGGAAATCGAAGAGTCCTACAGCATCCTGATCCAGCAGGGCCTGAACCCGCTGGCCGCCACGCTGGAAAAGGGCGACATGCCCGGCTACCAGACGCAGGTGCAGATGGTGCAGGACACGCTGGAAGGCCGCTTCGCGCGCGCCATCGAGGGATTTGACTTCTGGCGCGCCAGCAAGACGCTGGACGCCTTCGAGGTCGCCCAGGTGCGCTACCAGTTCGTGCTGATCGCGGTCAGCGCCGGCGGCGTCATCGCCGCGCTGCTGGTGTTCGCCACCTATGTGTTCCTGCGCCGCCGCGTGCTGCAGCCGCTGCAGGAAGCCGGCCACCATTTCGATCGCATCGCCGGCGGTGACCTGACCGCCCGCATCGAGGCGCGCAACACCAACGAGATCGGCCTGCTGTTCGCGGCGCTCAAGCGCATGCAGGAGAGCCTGACGCGCACGGTGTCGGCGGTGCGTCGCGGCGTGGACGAGATCAACGTCGGTTCGCACGAGATCGCGGCCGGCAATACGGACCTGTCCAGCCGCACCGAGCAGCAGGCGGCCTCGCTGGAAGAGACCGCGGCCTCGATGGAGCAGCTGGCCTCGACCGTCAAGCAGAACGCGGACAACGCGCGCCAGGCCAATCAGCTGGCGGCCAGCGCGTCGGACGTGGCCGAGCGCGGCGGTTCGGCGGTGTCGGAAGTGGTGACGACGATGCACGGCATCTCGGCCAGCTCGCGCAAGATTTCCGAGATCGTGTCGGTGATCGATGGTATTGCGTTCCAGACCAACATCCTGGCGCTGAACGCGGCGGTGGAAGCGGCGCGGGCGGGCGAGCAGGGCAAGGGCTTCGCGGTGGTGGCGGGCGAAGTGCGCTCGCTGGCGCAGCGCAGCGCGCAGGCGGCCAAGGAGATCAAGGGCCTGATCGAGGATTCGGTCGGCAAGGTCGGCGCCGGTTCGCAGCAGGTGGAGCGCGCGGGCGCGACGATGCAGGAGATCGTGGCGTCGGTCAAGCGCGTGACGGACATCATGGGCGAGATCTCGGCGGCGTCGGAAGAGCAGTCCAGCGGCATCGACCAGGTGAACCGCGCGGTGTCACAGATGGACGAGGTGACGCAGCAGAACGCGGCGCTGGTGGAAGAGGCCGCGGCGGCCGCGGGCTCGCTGCAGGAACAGGCGCAGCGCCTGGCCGAGGCGGTGGCGGTGTTCAAGATCAACGCCGGCGAGGTCATCGAGGTGCCGGCCCACCGTCTTTCGGGTCAGCGTTCGTCCGCGGACGGCACACGGTTGCAGGCGCCCGACGCGCTTGCGCTTGAACACTGAGGCTAGCGGTGGCGACAGCGGCAAATGCGGCGCCGTCCATTTCGGTGGACCGCCAATTCGATTTCCGGGACGCGGACTTTTCCCGCGTCCGCAAGATGATTCACGAGCGCGCCGGCATTTCGCTGGGCGCGCACAAACGCGAGATGGTCTACAGCCGCCTGGCCAGGCGGCTGCGCGCCTTGGGGCGGCAGGATTTCGCCAGCTACCTGGACCAGCTGGAGCGCCAGCCCGACGCGCCGGAGTGGGAAGACTTCATCAATGCGCTGACCACCAACCTGACGGCCTTCTTCCGCGAATCGCATCACTTCCCGATCCTGGCCGATTTCGCGCGCAGCCGCGGCGGCCCGGTATCGATCTGGTGCTGCGCGGCCTCGACCGGAGAGGAACCGTATTCCATCGCCATCACATTGGCCGAAGCGCTGGGTCCGCGCGCCTCGTCGTCCACGGTGCTGGCCACGGACATCGACACCAATGTGCTCAACCGGGCCCGCGCCGCGGTCTATCCGGCCGAGCGTGTGGCGAAGATGGAGGAGTCGCGGCTCAAGCGCTTTTTCCTGAAAGGGCGCGGCGCCAATGCCGGCCAGGTGCGGGTGCGGCCCGAGATCGCGGACATGGTGCGCTACGACACCTTGAACCTGCTGGCGCCGTCCTGGCCCATCAACGAGAAGTTCGACGCCATCTTCTGTCGCAACGTGATGATCTATTTCGACAAACCGACCCAGGCCAGGATCCTGGAGCGGTTCGTTCCCTTGCTCAAGCCGGGCGGCCTGCTGTTCGCGGGCCATTCGGAAAACTTCACCTACATCAGCCAGGATTTCCGCCTGCGCGGTCAGACGGTCTATGAATGCGGGGGCCGGGCCTAGGCCCGCCCAGGCGGCAAAAAATGCAGAAAATCAGAGTCTTGTGTGTGGACGATTCCGCGCTGGTGCGCGGCCTGATGACGGAGATCATCAACAGCCAGCCGGACATGGAGGTCGTCGCGACCGCGCCCGATCCGCTGGTGGCGCGCGAGCTGATCAAGCGCCACAACCCGGATGTGCTGACGCTGGACGTCGAAATGCCGCGCATGGACGGGCTGGACTTCCTTGAAAAGCTGATGCGCCTGCGGCCCATGCCGGTGGTGATGGTGTCGTCCCTGACCGAGCGCGGCGGCGAAATCACGCTGCGCGCGCTGGAACTGGGCGCCATCGACTTCGTCACCAAGCCCAAGCTGGGCATCCGCGACGGCCTGCTCGAATACACCGAGATCATCGCCGACAAGATCCGCGCCGCCTCGCGCGCCAAGCTGCGCGCGCCGGCGCCGCACGCACCCGCGGCCGCGCCGGCCCCGGCGCTGCGCCGCCCGCTCTCCAGCTCGGAAAAACTGGTGATCGTGGGCGCGTCCACGGGCGGCACCGAAGCGATCCGCGAGGTGCTCCAGCCCCTGCCGCCGGACAGCCCGGCGATCCTGATCACGCAGCACATGCCGGCCGGCTTCACGCGGTCCTTCGCCCAGCGCCTGGACGCGCTGTGCGCGGTGACGGTGCGCGAAGCCGTGCATGGCGAACGGGTCCTGCCCGGCCACGTCTATCTGGCCCCGGGCGGCGACACGCACATGCGGCTGGGCCGCAGCGGCGCCAACTACGTCATCGAACTGGACGCCAGCGAACCCGTCAACCGCCACCGCCCGTCGGTGGACGTGTTGTTCAATTCGGCCGCGGTGGCGGCGGGCAAGAACGCCATCGGCGTCATCCTGACCGGCATGGGCAAGGACGGCGCCGCGGGCATGCTCGCCATGCGCCGCGCCGGCGCCCACACCATCGCGCAGGACGAAGCCAGCTGCGTGGTGTTCGGCATGCCCCGCGAAGCCATCGCCATCGGCGCGGCCGAAGAGGTGGTTTCGCTTTCCGCGATGAGTGAGCGCATTCTGACTCGCCTGGGAGACCGCGGCCACCGCGTTTGACGCGGGGTTTCGCGATCGTTCCCAAGCACATTTCTTTTGGAGTAGGAAGATGGTAGACAAGGGCATAAAGATTCTGGTGGTGGATGACTTCCCCACCATGCGGCGGATCATCCGCAACCTGCTCAAGGAGCTGGGTTTCGAGAATGTGGATGAAGCCGAGGACGGCGCCATCGGGCTGGAGAAGCTGCGCAACGGCGGCTTCCAGTTCGTGGTGTCGGACTGGAACATGCCCAACCTCGACGGCCTGGAAATGCTCAAGCAGATCCGCGCCGACGCCGCGCTGGCCACGCTGCCGGTGCTGATGGTGACGGCCGAGGCCAAGAAGGAAAACATCGTCGCGGCGGCTCAGGCCGGCGCCAACGGATACGTGGTCAAGCCCTTCACGGCGGCAACGCTGGAAGAGAAGCTCACGAAGATCTTCGAGAAAATCGCAGGCTGAGGTGCGGCATGAGCACGACGGAAAATGTTGATCCGGCGGAATCCCCAGATCTGATCCACCGCATCGCCTCGCTCACGCGCATGCTGCGCGACAGCATGCGCGAACTGGGCCTGGACCAGGCGATCAAGGACGCGGCCAACGCGATCCCCGACGCGCGCGATCGCCTGCGCTATGTGGCGCAGATGACCGAGCAGGCCGCCAACCGCGTGCTGAACGCGACCGAGGCGGCCGGCCCGATCCAGGACGGCATGTCGCGTTCGGCGCAGTCGCTGGACAGCCGCTGGCAGCAGTGGTTCGACCAGCCTCTGGAAATGCCCGAGGCCCGCGAGCTGGTCAAGGACACCCGCGCGTTCCTGCAGGATGTGCCCAAGCAGACGCAGGAGACCCAGTCCAAGCTGATGGAAATCATCATGGCGCAGGACTTCCAGGATCTTACCGGCCAGGTCATCATGCGCATGATGGACGTGGTGGGCGCGATCGAGCGCGAGCTGCTGCAGGTGCTGCTGGACAACGTGCCGCAGGAGCGGCGCGACGAGGCCAACAGCCTGCTCAATGGTCCGCAGGTCAGTCCGCAGGGCAAGGCCGACGTGGTCACCAGCCAGGATCAGGTCGACGACCTGCTGGCCAGCCTGGGTTTCTAGGCGGCCGCGGGGGGGCCACGCCGGCGGCGCCTGCCATCGCCCGCATGGATGATTTCCCTTAAATGCGGGCGCCAGGGCGGGTGATAGACTCTCGGCCATAAGAACCAGAATCAGGGCCATGCAGCGAGAGACAGGACGCGCGCCTGCGCGTCCAGGCAACGGATCTCCACAGAAGACGATCCGGGCCGGCACTAGGAGAGTATCTTGGCCAGATCCATATTCCGCCTGGGCGGCATCTGGGGCTTGTTGCGCCGCCTGAACCGGGGCGAGGCCGTGCTGTCGGAGCGCGCGCTGTCGCTCAGTCCGGCCGCATGGCCGCTGTATCGTTTCCTGGGTTCGATGCGCCAGCGCATCGCCACCGTCCGCCAATCCAGCATCGAGATCGCGCTCAACGCCGCGCGCACCCAGTTCCAGGCCGGACGCTGTTCGGCGCTGGCGCAGGAGCAGGCGCGCGCCGCCGGGGCGCTGGCCGCCAGCGGCGCGCAGATCGCCGGCCTGTCGGCGTCCACGTCCACGCACGCGCGCGAGATCGCCGAGGTGTCCGGACAGAACCTGCAGGCGGCCGAGCGGGCGCTGGCCGAGCTGTCCGAGGTCAAGGAACGGGTCGACCGCATGAATCGCGAAATGTCCGCCTTCACCGAGGTGGTGGGGCAGCTGACCGTGCGCGCGCGCTCGGTGGGCGACATCAGCAAGCTGATCAAGGACATCGCCTTGCAGACCCAGTTGCTGGCGCTGAACGCCGGGGTCGAGGCCGCCAGGGCGGGCGACGCGGGCAGGGGCTTCGCCGTGGTCGCCAGCGAGGTCGGCCGCCTGGCCGAGCGCGTCAACGCGGCCACCAGCGACATCGGCAGGCACACCGGCGAAATGCTGGAGCTGGTCGATTCCACCGGCCGCCAGACCGACACGCTGCGCGCCGACGTCGAGGCCTCGGGCGAGGTGCTGACGCGCACCAGCGCCGATTTCGACCGCTTCGTGCATGATTTCGAGGGCATGAACCGGCAGGTGGGCGAAGTGGTGCAGGCGATCGGCGAGGTCGACGCCACCAACCACGGCATGAGCGAGGAGGTCAGCCGCATCGCGGCGCTGGCCGCCGACGTGCTCGAACGCGTCGGCAGCATGTCAGGCGAGATCGACCGCATTCGGCGCCAGACCGAGAGCGTGCAGGAAGTGCTGGCCGCCACGCGCACCGGCGACACGGCCTTCGACCTGCTTTCCGAGGCGCTGGACGCCTTCCGCGAGCAGGCCGCGCGCCTGCTGGAAGGCGCGCGCAAGCGCGGGCTGGACGTGTTCGATCGCCACTACCAGCGCATCGCGCAGAGCGATCCTCCGCGCTACCACACGGTCTACGACCAAGGCATCGACGAGGCGCTGACGCGGCTGCTGGACAGCGTGCTGGAAGCCATTCCGGGCGGCAGCTACGCGCTGCTGGTCGACGCGCGCGGCTACGCGCCGGCGCACAACAGCCGTTATTCGCACGCGCCCACGGGCGATCCGAAGGTGGACATCGCGCGCGCGCGCCACAAGCGCATCTTCGATGACCCGGTGGGCCAGCGGCTGGCGGCCAACACCGCCGGACAACTGTTCCAGACCTATTCGCGCGATACCGGCGAGATCGTCAATGACATCTCCGTCCCTGTTTATTTGGGGCCGGAGCACTGGGGCGCGGTGCGGATCGGGCTGGACTATGCCCGCTTCCAGGCGGCGACGGAGCAGGGCGCCCGGGCCGGCGCCCATCCCCTGACCGCCGCCGGCTGAACGGCGCCGGCGGGGTCGGCCGGGACGCCGTCGGACCCGGCCCGGCGGCGCATTGCGGAATAGCGCCGCTTTCCCCCCGTTTCTTGGCTTATCGCGAAAAGGCCAGGCCTCCTAGAATCTCGGCGGGCAGCTCGTAACCGGAAAATCCACGGGCGCCGACACCACCGCAGAGCATGGCCGACGAAAGCGACCTCGAGAAAACCGAAGCCGCCTCTCCCAGGCGCCTGGAAAAGGCGCGCGAGGAGGGGCAGATCGCGCGTTCCCGGGAACTGGGCACGTTTATGATGCTGGCCGCCGGCGTCGCGGCGATCTGGCTGGGCGGCGGCTCGCTGTACCGGGGCCTGAGCGGGGTGCTGCGCAACGGCCTGGCCTTCGACCAGCGCGTGCCGCTGGATCCGGGCGTGATGGTGGAACAGGCCGTGCAGGGCTTCGGCCAGGCGCTGATGACCCTGCTGCCGATCTTCGGCCTGCTGGCCGTGATCGCGGTGCTGTCCAGCGTGGTGCTGGGCGGGATCGTGATCTCGGGCAAGCCGCTGCAACCCAATCTGTCCAAGCTCAGCCCGCTCGCCGGCCTCAAGCGCATGTTCTCCTCGCAGACGGTGGTCGAGCTGGTCAAGGCGCTGGCCAAGGCCCTGCTGGTGGGCGGCGTGGCGGTCTGGGTGATCTGGCGCTACCACGACGACATGCTGGGCCTCATGCACGTGGCGCCCTCGGCGGCGCTGACGCGCGCGCTGACCATCGTCGCCGTCTGCTGCGCGCTGATCGTGGCCTCGCTGGCGGTGATCGTCGCGTTGGACGTGCCCTGGCAGATCTGGAGCCACCTGAAGAAGCTGCGCATGTCCAAGGAAGACGTGCGCCAGGAACACAAGGAAAGCGAGGGCGACCCGCACGTCAAGGCGCGCATCCGCCAGCAGCAGCGCCAGGCCGCGCGCCGCCGCATGATGGCCGACGTGCCCAAGGCGGACGTGGTGGTGACCAACCCCACGCACTATGCCGTGGCGCTGCGGTACGACGAATCGAAGAGCGGCGCGCCGCGCGTGCTGGCCAAGGGCACCGGCCTGATCGCGGCCAAGATCCGCGAGCTGGCGGCCGAACACAAGATTCCCACATTGGAAGCGCCGCCGCTGGCGCGCGCATTGCATCAACACGTCGAGCTGGGACAGGAAATCCCGGCCGAGCTGTATACCGCGGTGGCCGAAGTGCTGGCGTGGGTGTTCCAGTTGCGCTCGTGGCGCGCTGGCTGGGGGACCGAGCCGACCGCGCCGTCCCGCCTGCCTGTGCCGGCCGCACTGGACCCGCAAGCCAAGACCGCAGCTCAAGGAGTCTAAGGAATGAGCGCTCTGCTCTCCATGCTGAAGAACAATGGCGCCGCGCACGCGCGGATCCTGGCCGGCCCCATCCTGATCGTGATGGTGCTGGGCATGATGGTGTTGCCGCTGCCCACTTTCCTGCTCGACCTGCTGTTCACCTTCAACATCGCGCTGTCGGTGATGATCCTGCTGGTGGCCATGTTCACGCGCAAGCCGCTGGACTTCGCCGCCTTCCCGGCGGTGCTGCTGTTCGCGACGCTGCTGCGGCTGTCGCTGAACGTGGCCTCGACCCGCGTGGTGCTGCTGCACGGCCATACCGGCCCCGACGCGGCGGGCAAGGTGATCGAGGCTTTCGGTCACTTCCTGGTGGGCGGCAACTTCGCGGTCGGGATCATCCTGTTCGTGATCCTGACCATCATCAACTTCATCGTCATCACCAAGGGCGCGGGCCGTATCGCCGAAGTCGGCGCGCGCTTCACCCTGGACGCCATGCCCGGCAAGCAGATGGCGATCGACGCCGATCTGAACGCCGGCCTGATCGGCGAGGACGAGGCCCGCAAGCGGCGCGCCGAGGTGTCGCAGGAATCGGACTTCTTCGGTTCCATGGACGGCGCCAGCAAGTTCGTGCGCGGCGACGCCATCGCCGGCCTGCTGATCATGGCCATCAACATCATCGGCGGCCTGATCGTGGGCGTGGCCCAGCACGACATGTCGATGAGCGATTCGGCCCGCGTCTACACGCTGCTGACGATCGGCGACGGCCTGGTGGCCCAGATCCCGGCGCTGGTGATCTCGACCGCTGCTGGCGTGGTGGTGTCGCGCGTGTCCACGGACCAGGACATCGGCCAGCAGATGATCAGCCAGCTGTTCTCCAACCCCAGCGTGATGTTCCTGACCGCGGGCATCATCGGCATCATGGGGCTGATCCCGAACATGCCGCACATCGCCTTCCTGACGCTGGCAGGTGGCCTGGCGTGGGGCGGCTGGGCGCTGAACAAGCGCCGCAAGGCCGCCGAGGAAGCCGCGCGCGAGGTGCCGCCGCAGGCGGTGTCGCAGGCGCAGGCCGCGGCCGCCGAGGCCAGTTGGGACGACGTGTCCATGGTGGACCAGCTGGGGCTGGAGGTGGGCTACCGGCTGATTCCGCTGGTCGACCACGCGCAGAACGGCGAGCTGCTGCACCGCATCCGCAGCCTGCGCAAGAAATTTGCCCAGGACGTGGGCTTCCTGCCGCCCGTGGTCCATATCCGCGACAACCTCGAACTCAAGCCCAACGACTACCGCATCTTGCTGTCTGGCGTGGAAGTGGGCCATGGCGTGGCCATGCCCGGCCAATGGCTGGCGATCGACCCGGGCGGCGTGACCATGCAGATCAAGGGCACGCCCACCACCGACCCGGCCTTCGGCCTGCCGGCGCTGTGGATCGACGGCGCCCTTCGCGACCAGGCGCAGGTGGCCGGCTACACGGTGGTGGATGCCGGCACGGTCGTGGCCACCCACCTGAACCACCTGATGCACCGCCACGGCTCCAGCCTGCTCGGCCGCCAGGAGGTGCAGCAGCTGCTCGAGCGCATCGGCCGCGACTCGCCCAAGCTGGTCGAGGACCTGGTGCCCAAGACGCTGTCGCTCACGGCGCTGCAGAAGGTGCTGCAGGGCCTGCTGGCGGAAGAAGTGCCGATCCGCGACATGCGCACCATCATCGATACGCTGTCCGAGCATGGCCCGCGCCTTGCCGCGCTGGCGGCCGCCACCGGTGGCCAGCCCGACATCCAGGAACTGATCGCGCTGACCCGCCGCTCGCTGGGTCGCGCCATCACGCAGCAATGGTTCCCCGGCGAGGGCGAGCTGCGCGTGATCGGCCTGGACGTCAAGCTGGAACGGGTGCTGGCGCAGGCGCTGACCACCAGCGGCGGCCTGGAGCCGGGCCTGGCCGACACCTTGCTGCGCGAGACGCATGCGGCGCTGGAGCGCCAGGAGTCGCAAGGCAACGCGCCGGTGCTGCTGGTGTCGCCGGTCCTGCGCGCGCCTTTGTCGCGCTTCCTGCGGCACCACCTGCCGCAGCTGGGCGTTTTGTCGAATACGGAAATACCGGATGAGCGCATGGTCCGCGTGACGGCGCTCATCGGCGGAGGTAACGGGGCATGAAGATAAGCCGTTTTTTCGGGCTGAACAGCCGTGACGTGATGCGCCAGGTGCGCCAGGTGCTGGGGCCGGACGCGCTGATCGTGTCGAACCGCAGCGTCGACGGCGGCATCGAGGTGCTGGCGACCGTGGACGGCGCCTTCGACGAGGCCGCCGGACAGGCGCAGCAGCCGCCGCAACAGCACGCGTCGCAACAGGCGCCTCAACCGGCCACGCATCACGCGCCCTATCAGGAGCAGACGCCCGCCGTCATGCCGCCGACGGCCTATCCGGCGCCGTCGCGCCCGATCGCCGCCTACCAGTCGGCCTATGCCGCGTCGGCACTGCCGGAAGACGAGGACGAGGCGGGCATGATGCCGGCGTCCGCGCCCGCCGCGCCGGTGCGCGTGGAAGTTCCGCCGCTGCCGTCCGCCGCGCCGGTGCGGATGGAGATGCCGCCCTTGGCGCCAGCCGCGCCGGTGCGCATGGAAATGCCGCCATTGCAGGCGGCGCCCCAGGCCCGCGCGCCCGCCATGCCCGCGGCGCCGCCAGTGGCGCCTCAAGGCTACGCGCGGCCTCCGGTGCCGCCGCAGCAGCAGCCCATGCCGCAGCAACACGCCGCGCCGCAGCCGCCGGCGACGCCGCCCGCGTATCGGGCCGCGCCGCAAGCCTACGCACAACCGGCCGCGCAACCCGCGGCCAGGCCGCCGGTCGCGCCCGCTGCGCCGGCCGCGCCCATGCACGCGGCTCAGCCCGCGCCGCAACCGCCCGCCGCACCGATGCCGCAGGCTCCCCGGCCGCCCGCCGCGCCCATGGCGCGCATGCCCGATGCGCCGATGCCGCAGGGACTGGCGTTGCCGCCGGGGACCTTGCCCGCCGACACGGCCGCCGGCCTGCAGAATGCGATCAGCGCCTTGCGCGGCGCGCTGGAAAGCCGCATGGACGGCCTGCTCTGGGGCGGCCGCCAGGGGCCCGGCCGCGAGCCGGCCGGCGCGGCGCTGTTCCGTAGTCTGTTGGACGCGGGTTTCAGCACCAAGCTGGTCCGCACGCTGGTCGAGCGCATGCCCGAGGGGCTGGACGCCGACGCCGCGCTGGCCTGGGCGCGCAACGAACTGGTCACGCACCTGCCGGTGCTGGGCTCGGAGGATACGTTCCTGAGCGGAGGCGTGTATGCGCTGGTCGGTCCCACCGGCGTGGGCAAGACCACCACCCTGGCGAAGCTGGCCGCGCGCTGCGTCGCGCGCGAGGGCCGCGACCAGGTCGCCATGCTGACGACGGACAATTTCCGGATCGGCGCGCTGGAGCAGTTGCAGATCTACGGCCGCCTCATGGGCGTGCCCACGCATTCGGTGCGCGACGCCGGCGAGCTGCGTCGCCTGCTGGCCGAGCTGGGCAGCCGCAAGATCGTGCTGATCGACACCACCGGCATCAGCCAGCGCGATCGACACGTGGCCGAGCAGGCCGCGATGCTGTGCGACGCCGGCAAGACGGTGCGCCGCCTGCTGGTGCTCAACGCCGCCAGCCAGGGCGACACGCTGGACGAGGTGGCGCACGCCTACCGCAATGGCGTGGGCGAGGACGTGGCCGGCTGCATCATCACCAAGCTGGACGAAGCCTCGCGCCTGGGCGCGGCGCTGGACACGGCCATCCGCCACCGTCTGCCGATCCATTACATGTCGGTCGGCCAGAAGGTGCCCGAGCACCTGGAGCTGGCGCGCCCCGACGCGTTGATCGATCGCGCCTTCGCCATGGTGGAGCGCGCTCGCGCGCTCTACACACCGAGCGAGGCGGACCTGGCGTCGCTGTGGTCCTCGGCCAAGGAAACGCCGGCCGTCGACCCGGCGCGGCGTCGGCAGTTGCTGGCCTCGGCCATCCTGCGGCCGCAGGGCGGGGCCGCGGCGGTGGAGGCGGCGCAGAATTTGGACGATACGCTGAACTGGCTGGACAGCGATCTGGCCTGCGCCCGGGCGCGCGCGTCCTGGCGCGAGTATGTCAGCGACGGCGCGGGTTCCAGCCTGTCGGCCCTGGCCGACGAGCCGCTGGCGATGGCGCGGCGCGAATTCTCCGCCGTCTGCGGGCGGCATCTGCTGGTGATGCACGGCAAGGTCGGCATGAAGGGCGACAACCTGCCGGGAGGCACGCTGCTGGGTTCCATGCTGATGAGCGATCGGGGCGCCGCGCTGGCTGCGCCGGCGCAGCAGCTGGCGCTGGCCCACGGCATGCTGTCCTCGTTCGCGCCGGGCGCGGCCGCGCAGCCGGATCCGGCCGCGGCGCTGGAGGCGCGCGTGCGCTGGCTGGGCGGGCAGCTGGGCCAGGTGCCGCTGGTGCACATGCTGGAGGCGGGCACCTCGGCGCTCTGGTCGGCGCTCACGGAACAGGGTGTGTCCTGGGTGGCTCGCAGTCCGGGCGGCCTGCGCGTGATCCAGGACGAGTGTCCGACCAATCTGAATGCCGTGGGCAAGAGTGTGGGCTATCTGCCGGTCGGGCAGCCCGGCGACATGCCGGGCCTGCGTCCGGTGGCCGGCGGCCGCGCGGCGCCGCTGGCGCTCTGGGCCTCGGGCACCGAGATCGGGTTGCCGGGCCGGGCCGGCGAATCTGCGATGCGACTGGTGTGCGCGCGCTTGATCGATACGGTCAGCGGCGAGGTGGCGGCGCAGTTCTTCGGCCTGACCAATCTGCCGGCTTCGCAGGCCGATGCCGGCACGGTCGCGCGGTGGCTGGTGCTGCAGGACGAGGCCAAGGCCGGTTTCCGCTACATGGCCAATGCCTGGCAGGCCTTGCCGGCCGTCGATGGCGCTCATGCGCTGGCGCGCCAGGCCTTGATGGCCGGCCAATTGGCCGCCGCCTGCTGGCAGTTGGCGCATTCGCCGGCGGCGGAGGTGGTCAGGGGGCCCTTGTCGGGCGTGGCGGGCGTGGATCGCGTCAAGCTGACCGGCCGCATGCTGCCGGTGGCGCTCCTGAAGATGTACGCGATGCTGGAGATGGCCGACGGCGGCTGAGGCGCGCCGTTGGCAATGAGGCAGGGAAAAAGGAAGGGGTGCGTCGCTCCCGGCGTTCAGCCGGCGACGATGGGTTTGCGGCCCGGGGCGCTGCGCGTGCCGCGGCCCTGGGCGTCGTAGGTCGAGGTGCTGGCCGGCCCGCCGCCCAGTCCGCGCAGCGCGTCCAGCGACTGCTGGGTATAGCGCAGGTGCACGTCGATCAGGGCGCCATTGCGCAGATTGATTTCATTGGCGGACTCCGACTTGCTCAGCAGGGCCTGCCATACGCCCGCCAGTTGCGGGTGCTGCGCGGCGGCCTGCTCGGTGCCGGCATGGCCTGCGGGCAGGCCGATCTCGGCCAGCAAGGCATCGCGCGTCTGGCTCAATTCCACCAGTTTGTGGGCGATGCCGCTCTTGCGCTCGGTGATGTCATGCAGCGCGTCGATGTCTCCAGGACCCACCAGCACCTCGGTTTCAGCCTCCAGGATGGCGGCGAACTCGGTGATCAATGCGTCTTCCTGCTTCATGCAGGCTTGCAGGGATTCGACGGTGCTCATGATGTCAGGATGGCGGACGTGAAGAGAGAGGCTATTTCAGCAGGTCGCGGGCGCTGGCGATCAGGCTGTCGGCGATGCGGCCTGTGTCGATCTTCAGCTGTCCCGACGCGATGGCGGCGCGAATGGAGGCCACGCGTTCGACGTTGATGTCATTCGATCCTTCCTGCAGCGCGAGCAGCTTGCGCGACGCCGAGCTGAGCGCGACTTGCGAGCTGCTGGCGCTGCCGCCGGCAACGGCGCCGTAGGCCTGCGCGGCCGCGGATTCGGGGCGGGCGCCGACGGCGTCGGCCGAAATGGGCCGGTTGGTGGTCGAGTTGATTTTCAAGATGATCTCCGCAGGGCGTCCCGGGTCGATTCGCGACGGTTCCGCCTACTCATGCCTCTGTAACGACAGGGCCGGAAGGAACTTTAGGGTAGCCGGCCCGCCGGCGCAACGCGATATGTAACATTCCCTGCAATCCTTGCCTACAAGTGCATTTCAACCAGCCCGGCATTGCGGACCACGCCGCTGACCACCTGCCCGCTGGGCATCCGCACCTGCACGGTGGCGCCCGGCGCGGCGTTGTCCAGCGCCTGGCCTTCGCTGCTGACCATGAAACCCTTGCCGACGGCGTTGATCCGGACGTTGCTGCCGCGCACCACGGACTGGGCGTTGCGCAGGGCGGCGCCCTTGATCGGCTGGCCGGCGGTGATCCGATAGGCCGCCGTCATGCCGGCCACCGTGTCCGGGTCGGTGATCGCGCCCGGGGGCAGGGCGACCAGGTCGCCGTCGCGCGGCGCCAGGTCGGCCGGGGTCAATGCCTGGCCGGCCGCGATGGTGCGCGAGGCGACGTAGTATTGGCCCGGCACGCTGACGCTGGCCTGGACATAGGCGGTCCAGGCTTTGGGCGCGGTGCAGCGGATGCCCACGGTCATCCGGGAGCGCGGCTTCATGCCGGACGGCAAAAACGGGGACATGACATCGCAAGGCGTCAGGCGCTCGTTGCGGGGCGGGTCGATGGTGATGGACGGCTGGCCGGGCAGGGCCGAGAGCTGCTCCCGCAGATACGACAGCGCGGTTGCCGCGATCGCCTCGGGCGCCTGGAAGGCCGCTTCCTGTGCCTGGACCACGGCCATGGACCCCGGCAGCAGCAGGCCGAGGGTGAGCGCATGGGCGGCGAGGCGGGAGCGAGTCGTCATGGGCACATTGTAGAGGCGGGCCTCGCCGGGCAATACGTGAATTGCGTGAGAAATGGCGGGTTATTTGGCTGATTGTGGCGGCCAGCCCGACCCTATGATGCCGTCATCCAATGGGATAGAGGCCCGTGCCTCGTCCCTGGCTGTTTTCAGATCCGTACCGCCACGCACTCCACAAGGCACTCCGATGCTAGACAGGCTCAACGAGGATTTCCGCTTCTTCCAGCAATCGCTGTCGCTGCGCGCGCAGCGACAGGAAGTGCTGTCCTCCAACATCGCCAACGCCGATACGCCGAACTACAAGGCGCGCGACTTCGACTTCCGCACGGCGATGCAGACCGCCATGGAAGGCAGCAAGCGCCTGGCCGACACCTCGCTGACGCTGACCTCGGCCCGTCACATTCCGGCCAAGGCTGTCTCGCAGGGTCCGACCGACCTGCTGTACCGGCTGCCTTATCAGCCCAGCATGGACGGCAACACCGTGGAAATGGACGTGGAGCGCGTGCAGTTCGCCGACAACACCTTGCATTACCAGAGCAGCATGCAGATTCTGTCCAGCCGCATCAAGGGCATGATGGCCGCCATTCAAGACTAGGGGTGAAGCCCATCCCCGAAGCGCTGCGCGCTTCCCCCTCCAGGGGGCGCCACGGCGGACCGGCAAAGCCGGCTCTACGGATGACGCCCACCCCCGAAGCGCTTCGCGCTTCCCCCTCCAGGGGGGCACCACGGCGGACCGGCAAAGCCGGCACCGCGTGGCCTGGATGGAGCGAGACCTGTGATGTATGTCGCGGGTATGTTGGTCTACTGATTTATTAAGGGAGCATTGGGCAATGTCCTTGCTGAGCATTTTCAACATCGCCGGTTCGGCGCTCAACGCGCAGTCGCAGCGCATGAACGTGGCCGCCAGCAATATGGCCAACGCCGACAGCGTCGTCGGTCCCGACGGCCAGCCGTACCGCGCCCGCCAGGTCGTGTTTCAGGTAGATCCGGCGCCGAACCAGGCGCTGGGGCAGGAAATCGGCGGCGTGCGCGTGGCCGGCGTGGTCCAGGACCCGTCGCCGCTCAAGATGGTCTACGACCCCAAGCATCCGATGGCCAATCCGCAGGGCTACGTCAGCATGCCCAACGTGGATCCGGTGGCCGAAACCGTGAATATGATCGCCGCGTCGCGTTCCTATCAGGCCAACGTGGAGGTGCTCAACACCGCCAAGAGCCTGATGCAGAAAACGCTGACCATCGGCCAATCCTGATCCCCATTCCGCGCGCCGCGCCGCCCGCGCGGGATAACCAGAGAACGAGTTCATGACCGTAATCGACCAATCCACCAGCAAGACCGGGCTGGGCCTGGCGCAGACCGGCGCCAGTGGCCTGAACACCGCCCAGGGCCTGCAGGATCAGTTCCTCAAGCTGCTGATCACGCAGATGAAGAACCAGGATCCGCTGAACCCGATGCAGAACGCCGAACTGACGTCCCAGCTGGCGCAGATCTCGACGGTCGAAGGCATCACCAACCTGAAGAACACGCTGCTGTCGATTGGCGGCCAGATCGACGTGTCGCAATCGATGAACGCCGTGGCCATGATCGGCAAGGGCGTGCTGGTGCCCGGCTCCAAGGTCAAGGTCGGGGTGGATGCACAGAACCCCGAGGGCCGCGTGGTCACGCCTTACGGCATCGACCTGCAGAAGGACGCCGCCAAGGTTCAGGTCCGCATCTCGGACGCCAACGGCGCCGTGATCCGCACGATGGAACTGGGCGAGAAGAAGGTCGGCGTCTACACGCTGGACTGGGACGGCAAGAACGACGCGGGCGTGCCGATGGAAGCGGGCGCCTACACGGTGTCGGTCACCGCCTCGGACGCCGAGGGCAAGAAGGTCGCCGCCGAAATGCTGAGCTACGGCAAGGTCAAGAGCGTGGCTTACTCGACCAACGGCCTGCGACTGGACCTGGGCCTGGACGGCCAGACCAGCATGCTGGATGTGCGCAAGGTGATCGGCGCCTGAGCGCCGCATTCGTACCCCTATATATATAGACACAGGCGCCGGCGCGGACGCGGCGGTTTCGGACTACTAGGAATCAGCGAGAGAAAACATGGGCTTCGGACAAGGATTGAGCGGCTTGAACGCCGCTGCGCAGAACCTGGACGTGATCGGCAACAACATCGCCAACTCGGGCACCGTCGGCTTCAAGTCCGGCTCGGCCACGTTCGCGGACGTCTACGCCAGCTCGCGCGTGGGCCTGGGCACGAAGGTGTCCGGCATCACGCAGCGTTTCACCGTGGGCACGATCAACGGCGGCGGGGGCGAATATGACATTGCCATCGACGGCCCCAAGGGCATGTTCCGCGTCACCGATTCCGGCGGCGGGGTGATGTACACCCGCAACGGCGAATTCCAGGTCGACAAGAATAACTTCATCGTCAACGCCCAGGGCTACCGCCTGACCGGCTACCCGGCCAACGCGATCGGCGCCAACCCGGTGGAGCTGCAACTGCCCACCGCGAACGTGGCGCCCAAGGCCACCAGCACCGCCACCAGCGTGGCCAACCTGGACGCCAACGCCAAGGTGATCTACGCGACCACCACCGTGGTCTCGCCGGCCGTGCCCGGCAGCGTGACGCTGGGCGCCAATTCCTACACGTTCACCAAGGGCGCCGGCGGCACGCTGACCTGGACGGCGGTCACCGGCGGGGCTCCGGTCCCGCCGACCGACGGCACTTACGGCACCGCGCCCAATACGGTGACGCTTACCGGCGGCCAGGTGACCGGCGGCAACCTGAACCTGATCCCCGGCTTCGTCGACTACACGGCCGCCGTGACTGAGATCGGCAAGCCCTTCGATCCCAAGCTCACCAACAGCTACACCAACGCCTCGCCCATGACGGTCTATGACTCGCTGGGCAACTCGCACCAGGTGATGCAGTACTTCGTCAAGCGCCCCGCCGACGCCGCGGGCAACAGCGTCTACGAGGTCTACTATTCGATCGACGGCCAGGCCATGGCGCCGACCACGCAAGCCGGCGGCGTCTGGGGCAACCCGACGCAGTTCACCTTCAACAAGGCCGGCGTGATGACCAGCGCCACCACGGTGAACCTGACCTTCGCCAATCCGGGCGGCGCCACCACGCCGGCCAACCCGCTGAACATCGCCATCAACTACACCGGCACCACGCAGTACGGCAGCCCGTATGCGTTCAAGGGCACCCCGGACGGCTATACCTCGGGCGAGTTCCGCGGCATCAGCATCAACCCGGACGGCAGCCTGATGGCCGACTACACCAACGGCCAGAACGCCAACGTCGGCACCATCGTGCTGGCTGACTTCGCCAACCTGCAGGGCCTGCAGCCGATCGGCAACAACGCCTGGAAGGAAACCGGCGCGTCCGGCCAGCCGATTCTGGGTCAGCCGGGCAACAACGGCCTGTCCAAGGTGGTGGGCCAGGCGACCGAGGCCTCCAACGTGGACATGAGCAAGGAACTGGTCAACATGATCATCGCGCAGCGCACCTACCAGGCGAACTCGCAGACGATTAAGACCCAGAACGAAATCATGCAGGTCTTGATGAATATCAAGTAGAGCCCACCCCCGCAGCGCCTGCGGCGCTTCCCCCTCAAGGGGGCGCCGACGGCGGACCGGCGGAGCCGGATCCGCGCGGCCTGGATTGTGGGGCGGCGGTTGCTGGCGGAGAGTACCTCTGCGTTTGAAATAGAAAGGCCGCGCGGTCTGCGGCCACGGAATAGACGAATGGATCGGATTATTTACACCGCCATGAACGGCGCGGCGCGGATCACGGAGCATCAGTCCGTGCTCGCCAACAACATGGCCAACGTGAACACGACGGGCTTTCGCGAGCAGATCGCGATGTACCGCTCGGTGCCGGTGACGGACGGCGTGAGCCTGCCGACGCGCGTCTCGACCGTGGCCTCCACGCCGCGCAACAACTTCGAGATGGGCAATATGCAGACCACGGGCCGCGAGATGGACGTGGCGCTGGCCAGCTCCAACGGCTGGTTCGCGGTGCAGACGCCCCAGGGCGAGGCCTACACGCGCGGCGGCAGCCTGCAGGTGGGCATCAACGGCCAGCTGCAGACCTCGTTGGGCCAGCCCATCGTGTCCGATCAGGGCGGCGTGATCGACGTGCCCGACCAGGCCGCGCTGACCATCTCCCCGGACGGCACCATCACCGCCATCGGCGCGGGCGACGCGCCGAACAATATCCTGAACCTGGGCCGGATCAAGATGACCAGCCTGCCCGAGGCGCAGCTGGTGCACGGCGACGACGGCGTGTTCCGTCTGGCGCCGGTGAACGGCCAGCCGGCGCCGCCGTCGCAGGTGGATCCGTCCCTGCGGCTGCTGTCCGGCGTGCTGGAAGGCAGCAACACCAATCCGATGACCGCCATGGTCGGCATGATCGAGAACGCCCGCCGCTTCGAGCAGCAGATGCAGGTGCTCCAGCACGCTGACCGCAACGCCGAGCGCGCGAACGGCATCCTGTCCGCCGGCGCCTGAACCGAATAACCCATTGCACGAGCGGCCCCGGGGCCGCCGACCCAGGAGTACCAAATCATGATGCGTTCGCTGTGGATCGCCAAGACCGGCCTGGAAGGGCAGCAGACCTCCATGGACGTCATTTCCAACAACCTGGCCAACGTCGCGACCAACGGTTTCAAGCGCGGCCGCGCCGTGTTCCAGGACCTGATGTACCAGACGCTGCGCCAGCCCGGCGCCCAGGTGGGCGACGCCGCCCAGCTGCCCTCGGGCCTGCAACTGGGCACCGGCGCGCGCGTGGCCGCGACCGAGCGCATCCACACCACCGGCGGTCTGAACAACACTGGCGGCGAACTGGACATCGCCATCAACGGCCGCGGCTTCCTGCAAGTCGAGCTGCCGGACGGCACCCAGGCCTACACCCGCGACGGCGCGCTGCAGCGCAACCAGAACGGCCAGCTGACCACGGTCAGCGGCTATGTGATCCAGCCGCCGATGAACGTGCCGGACAACGCACTGTCGATCTCCATCGGCAACGACGGCATCGTCACCGTGACCCAGCCCGGCGCGGCCGGCATCAACGTGCAGATCGGCCAGCTGCAGATCGCCACCTTCATCAACCCGACCGGCCTGCAGAGCGTCGGCGAGAACCTGTACCTGGAAACCGACGCCTCCGGCCCGGCCAACCTGCTGCAGCCGGGCGTGGACGGCGCCGGCTCGATCCTGCACAAGTACGTGGAAACCTCCAACGTCAACGTGGCCGAAGAGCTGGTGAACATGATCACCACCCAGCGCGCCTATGAAATGAACAGCAAGGCCGTCAAGACGTCCGATGAAATGCTGGCCCGCCTGACCCAACTGTGATGTCGATGTCTGTACTGCGCCTGGTTTCGAGTGCGGCCCTGGCTTTGCTGGTGGCCGGTTGCGCCATGATTCCGCCGGAGCCGGTGGTGACGGGGCCGACCACGGCCGCGCCGCCGCCGCCGCCCTCGACGCCGGCGCAGCCCACCGGCTCGATCTACCAGCCCACCGCCTACGGCAACTATCCGCTGTTCGAGGATCGCCGTCCGCGCAACGTGGGCGACATCGTGACGATCGTGCTCAACGAACGCACCAACGCGTCCAAGAACGTCGCCACCAACACCAACCGCAGCGGCTCGGCCAATCTGGGCATCGCGGCGGCGCCGTCCTTCATGGACAGCTGGGCCAACGCCAACCTGAACACCGACGCCAAGGGCGGCAACGTGTCGCAGGGCAAGGGCGACAGCACGGCCAACAACGCCTTCACCGGCACCATCACCACCACGGTGGTGGGCGTGATGTCCAATGGCAACCTGCAGGTCGCCGGCGAAAAGCAGATCGCGATCAACCGTGGCAGCGAGTATGTCCGCTTCTCGGGCGTGGTCGATCCGCGCTCGATCACCGGCACCAACACGGTATCGTCCACGCAGGTGGCCGATGCCCGCATCGAGTACCGCAGCAAGGGCGTCATGGACGAGGTCCAGACCATGGGCTGGCTGCAGCGCTTCTTCCTGATTGCCTCGCCTTTCTGATGAGACAAAGCCCACCCCCGAAGCGCTGCGCGCTTCCCCCTCAAGGGGGCGCCGCCGCGGACCCGCAAAGCCGGCTCCGCGCGGCCCCGCTCGTGACGGCCCCGGCTTGTCGTGGCCGCATTTCCGGTGGCATGCAGGGCTATGGATTATTGACATGAAATACTCGAATCCTTTTTTCCGCCTGCTTGCCCGTACCTGCCTCGCGGCCAGCCTGCTGGCCGGCGCCGGCGCGGCGCAGGCCGAACGGCTCAAGGATCTGGCCTCGATCCAGGGCGTGCGCGGCAACCAGCTGATCGGCTACGGCCTGGTGGTCGGCCTGGATGGCAGCGGCGACCAGGTGCGCCAGACGCCGTTCACCCAGCAGAGCCTGACCAACATGCTGTCGCAGCTGGGCATCACCGTGCCCGCCGGCAGCAACATGCAGTTGAAGAACGTGGCGGCGGTGATGGTCACGGCCACGCTGCCGGCCTTCGCACGGCCCGGTCAGACGATGGACGTGGTGGTGTCCTCCATGGGCAACGCCAAGAGCCTGCGCGGCGGCACGCTGCTGATGACCCCGCTCAAGGGCGCGGACAGCCAGGTCTACGCCATCGCCCAGGGCAACATCCTGGTCGGCGGCGCGGGCGCCTCGGCCGGTGGTTCCAGCGTGCAGATCAACCAGCTCAACGGCGGTCGCATCAGCGGCGGCGCCATCATCGAGCGCGGCGTGCCAACCACGTTCGCGCGCGACGGCTATATCTACCTGGAAATGAACAACACCGACTTCGGCACCGCGCAGAACGTCGTGACGGCGCTGAACCGCAAGTTCGGCCAGGGCACGGCGACCGCGCTGGACGGCCGGGTGGTGCAGGTGCGCACGCCCATGGAGCAGTCGGCCCAGGCCCGCTTCCTGTCCCAGATCGAGGACGTGCAGGTCGCGCGCGCGCCCACCGTGGCCAAGGTCATCATCAACGCCCGCACCGGCTCGGTGGTCATGAACCGCACCGTGATGATCGAGGAAGCGGCAGTGGCCCACGGCAACCTGTCGGTCATCATCAACCGCCAGAATCAGGTGTCGCAACCCGACACGCCCTTCACCCAAGGGGAGACCGTGGTGGTGCCGAACACGCAGATCGAGGTGCGCCAGGAAAACGGCTCGCTGCAGCGCGTGAACACCAGCGCCAACCTGGCCGACGTGGTCAAGGGCCTGAACGCGCTGGGCGCCACGCCGCAGGACCTGCTGGCCATCCTGCAGGCCATGAAGTCCGCCGGCGCGCTGCGCGCCGAACTCGAGATTATTTAATGGAAAAGCCCACCCCCGAAGCGCTGCGCGCTTCCCCCTCGAAGGGGGCGCCGCGGCGGACCGGCAAAGCCGGATCCGCGCGGCCCCGTGGGCACAATGGATAACTGACGTCATGACCTATACCAATGGCGCGGCAGGACGGGCGGGGCGACAGGAATCGGTCTTCGACCTGGGCCGCCTGTCGGACCTGAAGCGCGACGTCAAGCACGATCCCGACGGCACCGCGCAGCAGAAGCAGGTCGCCAAGCAGTTCGAGGCGCTGTTCCTGCAGATGATGCTCAAGCGCATGCGCGAGGCCACGCCCAAGGAAGGGCTGTTCGATTCGCAGCAGTCGCAGATGATGCAATCCATGGCCGACGAGCAGCTGGCGCTGCATCTGGCCACGCCGGGCATCGGCCTGTCGCAGGCCATCCTGGGGCAGATGAAACAAGGCAAGCCAGGCGAGTTGTCGGCCGACGCCGTCAAGCGCATCGGCCAGGGCTCGGATCTGGACTACGCCACGGGCGGCTCGCGCCAGGTGTCGGCGCTGCTGGGCGTGTTGCGCAACAACCGCGCCAGCGACCGCGCCATGGCGGCGGCCGAGGGCGCGCCGGAGCATGTGGTCAGCTTCGTGTCGCGCATGTCGCACGCGGCCAATCTGGCGGCGCAGCAATCGGGCGTGCCGGCCCGTGTGATCCTGGGCCAGGCGGCGCTGGAATCGGGCTGGGGCCAGCGCGAGATCAAGCATCCGGATGGTCGCACCAGCCACAACCTGTTTGGCATCAAGGCCGGCGCCGGCTGGAAGGGGCAGGTGGTGCACGTGCTCACGACCGAATACGAAGACGGCGTGGCGAAAAAGGTGACGCAACCTTTCCGCGCTTACTCGTCTTATGAGGAATCGTTCGCCGACTACGCGCGTCTGATCGGCAACAGTCCGCGCTATGAGACGGTGGCGCAGGCGCGCAGCGAAGTCGAGGCGGCGCGCCGCATCCAGAACTCGGGCTACGCGACCGATCCGCAGTACGCGCAGAAGCTGATTGGCATCATGAATCAGCTGCGAGGCGCGCCGCGCGGCGCATCTACGCAAAAACCCGAAGGGCTCTAAATTTTGACGAATTCTCGCCGTTAAGCAGGTATCCACACCTTCAGCAGCGGTTACAAACGGGGCGATGTCAGCATGAATCTGTATAAATTGGCGTTGGGCGGTCTGAACGCTGCGCAGGCGGGCATCGCCACGACCAGCCACAATATCAACAACTCCACCACGGTCGGCTACAACCGCCAGCGCGTCATGACCTCGACCGCCGGCGCCCAGGCCACCAGCAACGGCTTCATCGGGCGCGGCGTCCAGGTGGACACCGTCGTGCGCAGCTACGACAGCTTCCTGTACAAGCAACTGGTCGGCGCGCAGGGTAGCGGCGCCCAGTTGCAGACGCAGTTCGATCAGATTTCGCAGGTCAACAACCTGTTCGCGGATCGCACCGTCGGCATCGCGCCGGCGCTTTCGGGCTTCTTCACCGGCGTGAACACGGCCGCCAATGCACCCGCCGACCCGGCCGCGCGCTCGGACATGCTGGGCAAGTCCAACAGCCTGGCGACCCAGATCCGTTCGGCTTACCAGGAAATGCAGAACCAGCGCCTGGGCCTGAACACCCAGGTCGGCACCGTGGTCGAACAGGCCAACAGCTACCTGGCCCGCATCAATGACCTGAACGAGCAGATCTCCGCCGCCCGTTCCAAGGCCGGCGGCCAGCCGCCCAACGACCTGATGGACCAGCGCGACCAGGCCGTTTCCGAATTGAACCAATTGGTGGGCATCACCACCTACGAGCAGGGCGACAAGCTCAATATCTCGTTGGCTTCCGGCGGTCAGGCGCTGCTGTCGGGCCAGACCATTTACCCGCTCCAGGCGGTGTCCTCGTCCAAGGACATCAGCCGCACCGTGGTGGCTTACACGCTGCCGGCCGGTTCCGGCGGCAAGACCGTCACGGTCGAGCTGGGCGATACCGAAGTCACCGGCGGCAAGCTGGGCGGCCTGCTGCAGTTCCGCGCCAGCTCGCTGGACGTGATGCAGAGCCAGCTCGGCCAGATGGCCGTGGGCCTGGCGCTGTCGTTCAATGAGCAGCACAAGCTGGGCCTGGACCAGAACGGCAATCCCGGTGGCGACTATTTCAGCATCGGCCAGCCCCAAGGCGTGCCGAATGCGCAGAACAAGAGCAACGCCCAGATTTCGGGCACCTTCGGCACGGTGGGCAACATCAATGCCAAGGACTACGACATTACCTTCGACGGCACCAACTACATGGTGACGCGCCTGCCCGAGGGCTCGCAGGTCTATAACGGCCCGGCCACGGGCACGCCGCCGACCGCCACGCTGGACCTGGACGCCGAGATGGGCGTGCGCCTGACGATCTCCGCACCGCCGCAGGCCGGCGACAAGTGGTCGCTGTCGCCGACGCGCGACGCGGCGCGCGATCTCAAGGTGGCGATCACCGATCCCAACAAGATCGCCCTGGCCGACACCACGGGCGGCAACGCCAATGGCAAGAACGGCCTGAAGCTGGCGCAGCTGCAGACGGCCAAGGTCCTGGACCGCAGCTCCACCAGCATCAATGAAATGTTCTCGCGGGTGGTCAACACCGTCGGCGTGCAGACGCAGCAGATCAAGGCGGCGGCCACGGCGCAGGCCAACCTGATCACGCAGAAGCAGGCCGCGCAGCAGAACGTTTCGGGCGTGAACCTGAACGAGGAATACGTCAGCCTGTCGCAGTATCAGGAACAGTATCAGGCCAGCGCCCGCATCATCGACGTGGCCAGCACCATGTTCGATACGCTGCTGGGCCTGCGCGGCTGAGCAAGGCCGATGGCCGCTACACGATAAGCAATAGATAAAGATATTCGGAGCTTCACCATGCGCCTGAGCACCTCCATGATGTACGCGAACGGCCTGAAGGGCGTTCTTTCTCAGGAAACGGACATGAACCGCCTGGTCGAGCAGATCGGCAGCGGCCGCAAGTTCCTGACGCCGGCGGACGATCCGCTGGCCGCCGCGCTGTCGATCAACGTGGCGCAGACGCAGAGCATGAACGCCACTTACCAGCTCAACCGCAACACGGCCAAGACCAATCTGGGACAGGAAAGCAATGTCCTGGATTCGGTCACCACGGCGCTGGCGGATGTGCGTACCCGCGTGGTGCAGGCCGGCAACGGCACCTTTTCGGACAGTGACCGCCAGGCGCTGTCGACCGCGCTCAAGAGCGCCCGCGAAGCGCTGCTCGGACTGGCCAACAGCACCGACGGCAATGGCCAATACATGTTCTCGGGCTACCAGGGCAGCGCGGCGCCTTACGCGCAGAACGCGGCCGGCCAGATCGTGTACAGCGGCGCCACCGGCGAACGCACCATCCAGGTTGATCAATCGCGCCAGATGTCCACCAGCGACCTGGGCAAGGATATCTTCAGCCGGGCGAACCCCGGCGCGCAGGGTTACGTCAGCTCGGCCGCGCCCGGCAATACCGGCACGGCCCAGTTCAGCACGGCTTCCATCACGCCGGGTGGCGCCAACGTAGGCAAGAATTTCAGCGTGGCATTTGAGGCGGATCCGGCCACGGGCGCCATCGGCTATCGCGTCACGACCACCGATCCGACCGGCGCCACGCCGCCCGTCATCAATCCGGCGCCACCGGCGTCCCCCACCGCTTACACGGATGGCGCGGCGATCGATTTCGGCGGCGTGTCCGTCGTCATCAAGGGCAAGCCGCAGATCGGCGACATCATCAACGTCGAGAACATTCAGTCGGCCAACGTCGATGTGTTCAACACGTTGGACAATCTTATCAAGACGCTGGATGCGCCGATCGCCGGTGACGAGAAGGCGCTGGCCAAGCTGGCCAATGACCTGGCCACCGCCAACAAGAAGCTGTCCACCACCTACGACAACGTGCTGACGGTGTCGGCCTCGGTTGGCGCGCGCCTGAATGAGATCGAGGCGCTGGACGCCACGGGTACGGAGAAGGGCCTGGCCTATTCCAAGTCCCTGTTGGATCTGGAAGGTCTGGACTACTACTCGGGCGCCAGCCAGCTGGCCTTCCGCCAGGTGGCGCTGCAGGCCGCGTCGGCGGCATTCATGACGATCCAGGGATCGAGCCTGTTCAGCCGCAAGTAATGCGCAGTACCCGTCGGGTCCAGGTGCCCGGCGGCCCGAAGGGCCCAGACGGACGCTGCCGGCGCCACGCCGGGGCGTCCGTGTCTGCGTGCGGCGGGAGAAATCGCAGTTTCACGTTGCCTAACGTTCGGAAGTTCCATGCTTGTCAATTTAAAAGTCCGCACATGTATCGTCCTGGTGCTCGTGTTGTTCACCGGCGCCATGTTCATCTCCAACGGCGTGGCCTGGATGGGGTTGAATTCCAGCAACGAAAAGCTGGAGCAGATCAACAAGGCCTATGGCGATCAGGCCTCGCAGCTGAGCCGCGCGTACAGCGTCTTCCTGCGCGCGCGGCTGGTGCTGAGCACCTCGCTGATGGACATGCAGCAGGGCAAGACCGAGCAGGCCGGCGCCCAGGCCAAGCGTTCGGAAGGCCTGATGCAGGACGGGCACAAGATGCTGGACACCTTCCGCAAGGTGCCGCGCCTGCCGGGCTCGGAGGCGCAGGCCGCCGCGCTGGAAACCGCCTTCAAGGAATTCGACGGCGTGGTCAAGCGCCAGGCCGCCGCGCTGACCAGCATGGCGATCCAGGACTATCTGGACCTGAACGATACGGCCAGCGCCGCCAACAGCAAGTTCCGCGAAGCGATCGACGGCTATCTGGCCTACGTCGACGCGCATACCGACGCGCTGGCCGCGCGCGCCGAGAGCGACCACAACACCGCCCGCATGGTCACCATCGCCATGCTGGCGATCGCGGTGATCCTGGCGTTGGGTTGCTGGGTGTTCATCAACCGCACGGTGCTGCGTCCGCTGCATGAGGCGGGCGGCCATTTCGACAAGATCGCCGGCGGCGATTTCACCGGCCGCGTCGAGGTGCGCAGCACCAATGAGATTGGCTCGCTGTTCGCCGCGATCAAGCGCATGCAGGAGAGCCTGACGCGCACGGTGTCGGCGGTGCGTCGCGGCGTGGACGAGATCAACGTGGGTTCGCGCGAGATCTCGGCGGGCAACACGGACCTGTCCAGCCGCACCGAGCAGCAGGCGGCCTCTCTGGAAGAGACGGCGGCCTCGATGGAGCAGCTGGCCTCGACCGTCAAGCAGAACGCGGACAACGCACGTCAGGCCAATCAGCTGGCGGCCAGCGCGTCGGACGTGGCCGAGCGGGGCGGTTCGGCGGTGTCGGAAGTGGTGACGACGATGCAGGCGATCTCGGCCAGCTCGCGCAAGATTTCCGAGATCGTGTCGGTGATCGATGGTATTGCGTTCCAGACCAACATCCTGGCGCTGAACGCGGCGGTGGAAGCGGCGCGGGCGGGCGAGCAAGGCAAGGGCTTCGCGGTGGTGGCGGGCGAAGTGCGCTCGCTGGCGCAGCGCAGCGCGCAGGCGGCCAAGGAGATCAAGGGCCTGATCGAGGATTCGGTCGGCAAGGTCGGCGCCGGTTCGCAGCAGGTGGAGCGCGCGGGCGCGACGATGCAGGAGATCGTGGCGTCGGTCAAGCGCGTGACGGACATCATGGGCGAGATCTCGGCGGCGTCGGAAGAGCAGTCCAGCGGCATCGATCAGGTCAATCGCGCGGTGTCGCAGATGGACGAGGTGACGCAGCAGAACGCGGCGCTGGTGGAAGAGGCCGCGGCTGCCGCGGGCTCGCTGCAGGAACAGGCGCAGCGCCTGGCCGAGGCGGTGGCGGTGTTCAAGATCAACGCCGGCGAGGTCATCGACGTGCCGGCCCAGCAGCTGGCGCAACAGCGCCGCGCGCCGCGCGTCGCCGCGGCGGCAGCGGCGCCGGTGGCGCCGAAGGAAGCCAGGGAGCCGGCGATCGAACCGCCGCAGCCGCCGGCGGAACCGCCCAAGCCGGCGCCGCGCGTGACGCAGACCGCCCGGGTCAAGCCGGCCGCCGAGGCCGCTTCGACCGTGAGGCCCTTGCGCCGTCCGGCCGCCCGCAAGGCCGAGGCGACCGACGTGACGCCGGTGACGCCCGCCGCGCCGTCCGCCAGCCGCCGCGCGCCGCCGGCGGACGATGATTGGGAGTCTTTCTGACGAGCGTTCCGCGTCCTGGCATTGAATAAGCAGTAGAACAAATCCCTTTTACGTCTTGGTGGTCACAGCGGGCCGCCAGCGCGATTACTGGAATCAAAGAAATGCTTAGCAATCTGAAAGTGCGCACCGGCTTGATGCTGGCCCAGCTGGCCGTCGTCGCCGCAGCGCTGGTGGCGATCGTGCTGGGGTGGAGCAGCATGCAGTCCAGCGCCGAAGCCATCAATGACCTGGATCGTCTGAGCGTCCAGCAGAGCAGCATCATCAAGGACGTATATACGCAGATGCTGCGCGCGACCATCCGCGCCGACATCGCCGCCGCCCAGCGCGCCAGCGGCGACGCGGCGGGCGCCGCCGAGAACTCCCGCATCGTGCAGGAACTGATGGCCGACGCGAAGAAGAAGATCGACGCATTCAAGAATATTCCGAAGCTGACCGAGCTGGCCAAGAAGTCCGAGGGCGAATTGATTTCGACCTTCGGCAATTTCGCCGAATCGCTGGAAGCGATGATGGCGGCGCTGAACAAGGGCGACGCGGCCGAGTATCTGAAGCTGAAGAACAGCAAGACGGCCGCGGCCAGCGGCGCCTTTTCCAAGAGCCTGAACGAGTTCAGCAAGAACATCACCGAATACAGCAACGATCTGGTCGCCTCGGCGCAAAGCCGCACCGCGACCATGGGCGTGGTCTATGCCGCGCTGGCGCTGCTGCTCATCGCCGTGTCGCTGGGCGCGTTCCTGTTCATGAACCGCGTCATCCTGCGGCCGTTGCGCTCGGTCGGCGAAAGCTTCGACAAGATCGCCGCCGGCGACCTGACCACCCGCGTGGAGGTCAACTCCACGAACGAGATCGGCCAGCTGTTCGCGGCGGTCAAGCGCATGCAGGAGAGCCTGACGCGCACGGTGTCGGCGGTGCGTCGCGGCGTGGACGAGATCAACGTGGGTTCGCGCGAGATCTCGGCGGGCAACACGGACCTGTCCAGCCGCACCGAAGAGCAGGCGGCCTCGCTGGAAGAGACCGCGGCCTCGATGGAACAGCTGGCCTCGACCGTCAAGCAGAACGCGGACAACGCACGTCAGGCCAATCAGCTGGCGGCCAGC
Source organism: Achromobacter sp. 1011791174 (assembly GCF_059760925.1). Classification (NCBI taxonomy): domain Bacteria; kingdom Pseudomonadati; phylum Pseudomonadota; class Betaproteobacteria; order Burkholderiales; family Alcaligenaceae; genus Achromobacter; species Achromobacter sp. 1011791174. The sequence goes on along the minus strand of NZ_JCBANH010000050.1, from coordinate 1,453 downwards.
GCGTCGGACGTGGCCGAACGCGGCGGTTCGGCGGTGTCGGAAGTGGTGACGACGATGCAGGCGATCTCGGCCAGCTCGCGCAAGATTTCCGAGATCGTGTCGGTGATCGACGGCATCGCGTTCCAGACCAACATCCTGGCGCTGAACGCGGCGGTGGAAGCGGCGCGGGCGGGCGAGCAGGGCAAGGGCTTCGCGGTGGTGGCGGGCGAAGTGCGCTCGCTGGCGCAGCGCAGCGCGCAGGCGGCCAAGGAGATCAAGGGCCTGATCGAGGATTCGGTCGGCAAGGTCGGCGCCGGTTCGCAGCAGGTGGAGCGCGCGGGCGCGACGATGCAGGAGATCGTGGCGTCGGTCAAGCGCGTGACGGACATCATGGGTGAAATTTCGGCGGCGTCGGAAGAGCAGTCCAGCGGCATCGATCAGGTCAATCGCGCGGTGTCGCAGATGGACGAAGTGACGCAGCAGAACGCGGCGCTGGTGGAAGAGGCGGCGGCTGCCGCGGGCTCGCTGGAGGAACAGGCGCAGCGCCTGGCCGAGGCGGTGGCGGTGTTCAAGATCAACGCCGGCGAAGTCATCGAAGTGCCGGCGCGCCAGTTGGCGCAACAGCGCAGCGCGCCGCGCGTGGCCGCTCGTCCGGCGGCGGCTCCGGCGCAGCCGAAGGAAGAGCCCGCCATCGCGCCGCCCGTGCAGGAACCCGCCGCCGAGCAGGCGCCGGTCCGCGCACCGGCCCGACCCGCCGCGAGGCTCGCGCACGCGGCGCCGCGCGCCAAGCCGGCGGCCGAGGGCGCCACGGCGGCGCGTCCCGCGCGCCGCGCGGCGACGTCGCCCGCATCCACGGACGAGAAACTGCGCCCGGCGCCTGCATCGGCGCCTCGTCGACAGACGCAGCCGGACGATGATTGGGAATCTTTCTGACGCCGGTCGATCCGGCAAATGGGTAGGTATGCGAGGCTATATTCATCTTCTGGCAAGCGCCGCGCTGGCGGCGCTGCTGGCCGGTTGTTCGGCGACGGGACACAACTTCGACCCGGGCAAACTCTCGACCCTGACGCCGGGGAAGACCACGCTGGAAGAGGCCTCGCGCGCGCTCACCGCGCCGCCCGACAAGTACTACAAACAGACCGACGGCACCTTCCTGGCGCTCTGGTCCTTCAAGATCACCTTTGTCCCGGACGGCTTCTACAGCCGCAAGGAAGCGCTGTTGCAGTTCGGCCCTGATGGCCGCCTGCTGCGCCTCGTGGACAGCACCAATATTCTGCTGGAACCTTGGGAGCGTCAGAAGTTGCTGGGACCGGCGCCGCCTCCGGAAGACAATCCGGAGCCGGCTCCCCCCGCGCCGCCGCCCGAGGTGCAAACGATCTCGATACCGGTGCCCTCGGCGCCGCCCGAGCCCGTGCGCAAGAGCGGGGCCGCCAAGTCCTGACATTCCACGGATGACGCCCCGGCCAGGCCGGGG